>CALCGQ010000083.1 GCA_937901015.1 uncultured Bacteroidota bacterium
TTTTCATCTTCATTAAAGATAGGAATTATAGAAATTATTAAGAATAACTAACTGATAAACAACTAAAAGTATATATACGGCATTACTTCTCCAATAATACAATACCATCAGTAGACTCTACCATTACCTTTCCATCAGTAACATTATATACCGTGTTGCTGTATACATCAGTTAATCTTTCGCCATCTTTAAAATAATCTGCCACATTTATGGATACGGGTTCTCTTTCCAATCCCAATGCAATTACTACCTGATCTTGGTAGCCATTTTTATTGTAAGTACGTGCAAATGTATATGGTTCATTTGAAATAATTTTATGCTCGCCGGCTCCAATCGCTGGATGTCTATGACGAAACTGTCCCAGTTTTTGCCAATGCGCAAGCAACCCTGGATTTTCTCCCCAATTCATTTTACCGCGTAGGTTCACATCTCCCTGAGCGCCTTCAATAATCAATGGTCTAGCTGTCTCATCACCATAATATATCTGAACTTGCCCTGGGCATAGCATCAACTTAGTAGCGGATTCAAATGTTCTTTTGCGTTCTTTGTCAAATGGCCAGCTATCGTCATGTGAGCTGATATAATTCATTGTTGTTACATCTGACAATTCGCCATTTATCAACTGATTAGAATATTTTGAGAATAGCTGTTCATAATCCATATTGGCATCACCCTTAAAACCGAAATTTATCTGACTATCAAAACCATTATCAAAATAGTTTACTTTTCTATCTCCAAAGTCAAAGTCCTTTCCGTTAAGGGCATTATAATTATATGTTTCTCCAAGAATAAAGAACTCCTGATTTTCATGAATGGCTTCCTTATGGGTACTTTTCCATTCTGCGAATGCAATTTTCGATTCCGTTGCTAAATCGGACCATACATCAGCTTCAGTATGTTTTACTGTATCAACTCTAAATCCATCAATGCCATATTTTCGAATGAAATCTGTAATCCATTTAATAATATAATAACGGGGGGTTCTTGGGTATCCTGTACGAACAAAAAACGCATCGAGCTCTTTTATTTCTTTCTCCAACCTACCCTCCTTCTTCCATTTTGCTATCAAATCAGGTGGTAGCTCAACTTCTTCTGTTTGCTCAGTGATAACATCAGGTAAGTTCTTCACTAGAGTACAAAAAACTGTACTTTCATAATCCTGATATGTGCATTGAGGCTCTGTTCTTACCCAATCACTTGGCCACACAGGATCTTTCTCTGTTACGGGACCTGTATGATTAATAATAACATCCAATAATACTCGTATTCCGTTTTTGTGTGCATTTTTTACCAAGTTCTTTAATTCATCCTCAGTACCCCAGCTGGGTTCAATGCTAGTCCAATCGCGTATCCAATATCCATGAAAGGCATATGTTGCACCCTGTCCTTCATCAACCCATCCATGTATTTGCTCATTAACTGGAGAAAACCACAATGCATCAACACCAAGGTTATTAAAATATCCTTCTTTAATTTTTTGAGTTATACCAGCCAAGTCTCCACCCATAAAGCTTCTCAGACCTACTGTTGAATCATTGCGGTTAAAGTTAACATCATTACTTTCATCTCCATTTACAAACCTGTCGGTTAACATGAAATACACCGTTGCATTCTTCCAGTCGAAAATTTCCTTATCAGTTACTTTATTATCACAACTTTGCAGTGCAGTGGCTATTAGTAACAATCCTATTATAAAATTTCTTAATCCCATAACATTATCAATTTGATTAAAACAAAAATAGAAGATTATTATGAAGAATATCATATAGTTACTAAAAATATAGTTTCAGTAAAATATTGTTGAGCCAACAATTATTTGCGAATTTATATGGAAATAAAACTCACATATCCCCATCAAACAACTTGTCATAATAACAATCAGACTAACATACAAAACTATTCATTTATTAACCCCCTAGAGGTTTTGAACCATGTCAGTGGTAAATCTAAAATATATAAGTAAGAAACCTCAAAAACTACCTGCAAAAAAAATCAAATAATATATATCATAATATTATTTGATATAGGTCAAATCCATGATTTGTATTGATGTTATCATAAAATTATACTGATCTGAATAGATTTTGGCGTAGCGGGAGACATCCCACTCTTTGCAGGTTTTTGACCACTGTAAGGATTGAAAAAGGTTAAATACCTATGAAACCAACTCCTCCAACTCCATCCATCTCATGGTTTTGTCATCCATTAGACTCATAACTTCACCAATCCTTTTTGATATGGATTCCAGTTTATCATATTCGAGAGTGCCATCAACTAGCTGCGCTTCCAAATCCGATTTTTCCTTTTCCAAAGTTTCGATATCCTCCATTAATGTGTCATACTCCCTCTGCTCATTATAGCTGAGTTTGGTTTTTACTTTGGGCTTATCCTGTGTTTTCTTCTTTTCCTTCTTAAGTGATGATTGTTCTATTTTTAACAATCTTTCATTTTCATCCACATAGGATCGATAATCTGAATAGTTGCTATGATAGTCTTTAATCTTCCCTCCACCTTCGAATACAAATAAATGATCCACCAGTTTATCAAGAAAATATCTATCATGAGATACCAGAATCAGGCATCCTTTGTAGGAATCCAAAAACTCTTCAAGCTTATTTAAGGTAATCAAATCAAGGTCGTTGGTGGGCTCATCTAGTATTAAGAAGTTGGGGTTTCTAACTAATACAGTAAGTAAATACAGTCTACGTCGTTCTCCACCACTCAGCTTTGACACATAATCATTTTGTACCTTGGGAGGAAACATAAAGTGGAGCAAAAACTGTGATGCCGTAAGACTATGATCTTTCCCCATGGGTATAACTTCAGCAATATCCTTTACTACCTGTAACACGGTCTGCTTTTCATTGATCTTAATTCCCTCTTGCTTGTAGTATCCATATACAATGGTATCGCCCGAATCGATGGTTCCTGTATCAGGTGCCATTTCCTGCATTACAAGATTTAGAAAAGTGGTTTTACCAACTCCATTTTTTCCTACAAAACCTATTCTTTCACCTTTTTTAAAGATGTATTCAAACCCATCCAGAATTACAGTATCGCCAAAACTCTTGCTCACATTATCCATCTCCAGGATCTTACCTCCTACCCTAGACATATGCACTCCAAGCTTAATCTCATCAACTTTTTTGGCACTGGTGGCTTTATCCTTTGTTCTATAGAAACTGCTGATTCTGGCTTTTGACTTGGTAGTCCTTGCCTTTGGCATTCTGCGAATCCAGTCAAGTTCCTTTTTCATTAATTTCTTGGCCTTGTCGATCTCAACCCTTGTGTTTTCTTCCCTTTCCGATCTTTTTTCAAGAAAATAGCTGTAATTGCCATTGTGAACATACAGGTTACCATGACTAATTTCAATGATATGATCACAAATCCTATCCAGAAAATATCTATCATGCGTTACCATTAACAAGGTTGTCTCTGTATTAGACAAATAATTCTCAAGCCACTCAATCATATCAATATCAAGGTGGTTGGTTGGTTCATCCAGAAGTAGGATGTCTGGATCATCCAATAATGCCAATGCCAATGAAAGTCGCTTTATTTGTCCACCCGACATTGTACCAATTGTCTGGGTAGTATCGCTGATACCAAATTTGGTAAGTAGCTGAAGTAAGCGCCTATCAAAATCCCATGCATTAGCTATATCCATCTGATTACTGGCAAATTCCAACAGCTGTTGTGTTTCCTTTGTATTGCTATCTGAATTTTCCTGTACCGCTTCCTCATAGCTTATAATAATCTCCTGAAGCTTTGTTCCTGCTGTGGCAACTATTTCATCAACCGTAAGACTCTTATCATAATCCGGTTCCTGGGGTAGCAATGAAATTCTTATTCCATTCTTTACCGAAACACCTCCAGTGTCACTTGTATCGTCACCAGTAAGAATGCGTAATAATGTGGATTTACCGGTTCCATTATTAGCAACCAATGCTACTTTATTTCCCTTTTCAAGACCAAAACTAATATTTTCAAAAAGGACTTTCTCTCCGTAGCTTTTGGAAAGGTTCTCTGCTGATAAATAATTCATTGACATTTTTTATTTCATGAATTTGGCAAAAATAACCTAGATTTTGATGTGGTTACATGAATGTTGGTATTAATACTAGTCACGTGATCACTATCTGGTGCAAATCAATTTATTGTAATCAAAATAATCATGAAAATAAATTAGTTTTGCAGTTCTAAAATTTAAGTGTAATGAGTGATTTTAATGACTATTTCTATCTTGGTAAAATAACAAAACTTCATGGTTATGAAGGTAAGGTTACAGTATTTTTCGATACTGACGAGCCCCAGCAATATACTAATTTAGAGATGGTACATATGGACATTAATGGTAGCCTGGTGCCATTCTTTCTTGAAAGTATAAATCTGTTAAATAATAAAGCAATTGCCCAATTCGCTGATGTTGATACCATTGAAAAGGCAGAAGACTTGGTAAATAAAGAACTCTACCTACCCATCTCAATGCTTCCTGAATTAACGGGTAATAAGTTTTATTATCATGAAGTTCCTGGTATGATGGTAATCGACAGCAATTTTGGAGAACTCGGCCAAATAAAAGCTGTTTTGGAATATCCTAATCAGGCTGTATTGCAGGTTTTTCATAACCAAAAGGAAGTACTTATTCCCATTAGTGATGAGGTAATTGATGATTTTAACAGAACTGATAGCACCATATATATTACAGCACCAGATGGCTTGTTGGAGATTTATTTGGATGGGGGGAGTGAATGAGACAATGATGCAATGATTGAATGAGTCAATGGTCATTGGTCATTGGTTATTGGTCTTTGGTTTTTGGTCTTTGGTCTTTGGTCTTTGGTCTTTGGTCTTTGGTCTTTGGCAAACCGAAACTCATCATCGTTTGTAACGAGGATGTATTTTCTAATAATTATGATAATTATGATGATGACATATAACACTCAAAAGTTCTACATGAGCATCCGCGTTGCAAACGCGGGCGAGAGTGGCGAGAGTGTATGCAAACGCGGATGAGAGTGGTTCACACATTCACTAATTCACTCATTCACTAATTCATAAAAATGGAGCCCTTTCACTTTAAGCAGTTTAGTTTATATCATCATCGATCAACGATGAAAGTTGGTACTGATTCAGTGTTACTGGGCTCGTGGTGCAATGTTGGAAACCCAAACAAGGTACTCGATATTGGGACTGGTTCAGGGGTACTTGCCATACTTTTGGCTAGCAGATGTGATGCAATTGTTGATGCAATTGAGCTTGATCCTAGTTCAGCAGAAGAAGCTAAAGAAAACTTTTACAACAGTAGTTTCAGCAATAGGTTAAAAATAATTCAGGATGATTTCAGGATATTTTCATCCACTACTAAAAGTAAGTACGATCTGATTATTTCAAACCCTCCATTTTTTACCAATGGGATAGTATCTGAAAAACCATCTCGTAAAGAAGCGAGACATACTCTTAACTTGGATCACAACAGCTTATTAATTGGTATTGCCAAAATATTAAATCCAGATGGTAAACTTTGTGTTGTACTACCTTATGATATTTCAAATGAGTTTATTGTCAATGCAGCTAAATACAACCTTCACCTACATCGAAAACTAATTATTAGGCCAAAGAAAGAACTAAAGCCAAATAGAATCAACATAGAATTCAGACATTCCAAACCAAAAGAAATCAGCAGTGAAGAAATAATTATTAGAAATGATGAAAATGATTATACCGATCAATATAAAGAAATCGTAAAGGCTTATTTGTTAAAGACTTAATTCCGATCGACTTTAGCACTTAGAAACTTTCCCACTATCATTGCAATAATTACAGTAAGGTAGATCTGACCTGCAGCACCAATAAAAATACTAATTGAGCGTGCAGTAACAGTTTGTGGTACTATTTCACCATACCCAATTGTGGTTAGTGTAATGAAGCTATAGTATATAACTGAACTAAATCTATCAAAACCATCGGAAATATTAATAGCACTATTATCAAATGCCAGAAGAATTGCATTGAGCAGTACACCTATTATACCTATAAGCAAATAGCCACTAATAGCTTGTATTACAATGCCTAAAGACACATTCTTATTGGCAGCTATATGATCGATTAATATTCCGGTGGCAATCATAAAAGTCACAGCACTAAAAGAGAAAGTACTAACAAGTAATAACCTGCTTGAATCGAAAATTAATATGATATTGGCCAAAATAGCAACTATAATTACATATTTCATCCACCTTATTTTGTATTCAATTATTGAAAACATTGAAATAAGGACCAAGGTATAAGCTACGGTTACAAAAACGTCATGAATAAACACATTATCAATAATTGGGAATATAAATACAAATGCTACTATTGATAATAACAAGAAAATGCTGTTATCTATTCCAAAAATATAACCTGGTTTTTTCGACATAGTTGCTTGACTTTATTCTTAATAATTAAACAAATATAGTGATAAACTCTTTTAATAATATTATGAAATTAACAACTGTGAATTTACAAAAATGACTAGCTGTTACGCATCACATTTATTAATATAAAAAGCACAGAATGGCATTGACATTGTGTATCAATAATCGGCTTGTCCTTTTTTGCGCCTAATTACCACCATAAAATTATCCATATCAATTGCTTGAGCATTACTTAAGCAAATTCACAAAAATATTATTATAACATATACAGGGAATAACATATTTTTGTGTAAAAAGTTATACATGACGAAATTGGATTTTGATGTAATAATTACCGGAGCAGGTCCTTCAGGATGTGCCACAGCTATTATGCTTGCTGATTCTGGATTAAAAGTAGCACTAATTGATAAAGCTGTTTTTCCACGGGATAAAATATGTGGAGATGGACTAACAATTGATGTTCTTAATCAACTAAAATTGATTTCTCCAACGCTATCAAGAAATATTGAAAATTTCAAGGAAAAAACTGAGGCAGAGGGATGTTATGTCACGTCAACAAAAGGACACAGTAGCTTTTTTAAAATTACCAATCCTAATAAGTTATATGTTATTGAACGTGCATTGTTTGATAATGAATTATTAAAAGAATGCAAAAGGTATAATAATATACATGTATTTGAAAATACGCGAGTTAATAAATGCACAGTTTCTAATCACCAGGTGAGTGTGGAAACCTCCTCTGGTATCTTTTCAGGTAAGATTGTTGTAGGTGCAGATGGTGTGAATTCAAAAATTGCC
>CALCGQ010000084.1 GCA_937901015.1 uncultured Bacteroidota bacterium
GCGAACTTCAATTAAATCTTCCAGATTATCAGTTAACACAATACTATCAGTATTATCCAAAGCAAGATAAAACTTGAGGTAAGCATTAAAATAGACTAATTGATTACTCAAATTTAAGACATCCGCCTCAAGTCCAGACACAATAAGTTCAAACTGATCTACATCAAGATCTTCGGCAAAACCAACATTATATCTTTCTTTTGTTTCCAGAAGTTGATTTCTGTTAACAATAAGTGTTGAGTCAAGTATTTTTAAAGCTCTTCGTGCAGATAATACCTGATAATATGAATTACTAACCAGTTGTTTCACTTCAACCTTATTTTTAAAGAAATCAGTATTTGTTTTATCAAGATACTTTTTAGCAGCTTGTAATCCGACGATATATTCACCACTAAAGATTAATTGAGAAACACTGGCCCCCAAATTGGCGTCATATTTGGTTCCAAATTGTACTTCATTTGATTGACCAGGCTGAGTGAATTCAGGAGGCAGGATCATCACAGGTCGTGCTATATTATTATTGTAGCCAATGGAAGCATCAATTTGTGGTAAACCTATCGATGTTGATTCCTTAACCTGATAACCAGCAGCATCAACATCCTTTTTAGCGTTGATTATCTGATAATTATTCTCCATTGCATAAGCTACAGCCTGATCCACAGAGAAATACTTTATCTCCTGTGCAGTAAGACCCATGGAAATGACCAATGAAATGATTATAATTATGTTTTTATTCATTGAATTATAGTTTAATATTATTTTAAAATGCAAATTTATGCAAAATTAAACTTAGGAAACTTAAATTATGTTAAAAGTTTATTAAGTTTTTGTTAACTGGCTATTATAATATTTAATGTGATGATTTTCAAGGGTTATATAATTAGCATCTTGTTTTATCAAAAACAAAGACAAAAAAAAGAGGCAAGGGTTACCTTGCCTCCATAAATCTATCTATTAATTATAAGATTATTTTCTTGCGTCAATTAACAAGTTCAGCATATTTACTCCTGCTTCAGAGATTACAGTTCCAGGGCCAAATATTGCAGCAACACCTGCATCATAAAGAAATTGATAATCCACTGATGGAATTACTCCGCCTACAATCACCATAATATCTTCACGACTAAGTTTCTTAAGCTCTTCAATTACTTGTGGAACTAGAGTTTTATGACCTGCAGCTAAGGAAGAAACGCCCAGGATATGAACATCATTTTCAACAGCTTGTCTTGCAGCTTCGGCTGGTGTTTGGAACAATGGTCCAATGTCAACATCAAAACCCATATCAGCATAACCTGTTGCCACTACTTTTGCTCCTCTATCATGTCCATCCTGTCCCATCTTAGCTATCATAATCCTAGGACGACGTCCATCTAAATCTGCAAATACATCTGCAAGTTCATGGGCTTTTTTAAATGAGGCATCATTGCCAGCTTCAGCAGCATATACTCCTGATATTGATCTTATGACAGCTTTATATCTTCCCATAACTTTTTCGCAAGCATACGAAATTTCTCCGAGACTAGCCCTATTACTAGCAGCTTCAACAGCTAACTCAAGCAAGTTTCCTTTTCCGGTTTCACAAGCTTCAGTAATAGCTTCCAGGTTTTTTTTAACAAGATCATTATCACGATTAGCTTTTAGTTTAGCAAGTCTTTTCAATTGTGCTTCACGAACAGCAGCATTATCTATATCCAAAGTTTCAATTGGATCTTCTTTTTTAAGTTTATACTTATTAATACCTACGATTACATCTTTATGTGCATCAATACGGGCTTGTTTACGAGCAGCAGCTTCCTCAATACGCATTTTTGGCAATCCAGTTTCAATGGCTTTGGACATTCCACCCATTTCTTCAATTTCCATAATATGCTCCCAAGCTTTGTTTGCAAGTTCATTTGTTAGTGTTTCAACATAATATGAACCAGCCCAAGGGTCAACTGATTTACAGATATTGGTTTCTTCCTGAAGATAAATCTGAGTATTACGTGCAATACGAGCTGAAAAATCTGTAGGTAAAGCAATTGCTTCATCCAATGCATTGGTATGTAGAGACTGAGTATGTCCTAAAGTTGCTCCAAGTGCCTCAACACAAGTTCGGGCAACGTTATTAAACGGATCCTGCTCGGTTAAACTCCATCCTGATGTTTGAGTATGAGTTCTCAATGCCATAGATTTTGGATTCTTTGGATTAAATTGTTTAACGATTTTAGCCCAAAGCATTCGACCGGCTCTCAGTTTTGCTATTTCCATAAAGTGATTCATACCTGAACCCCAGAAAAAAGACAAACGAGGTGCAAAATCATCAACTTTTAACCCTGTCTTAATACCTGTACGGATATAATCAAGACCATCAGCAAGTGTATAAGCAAGTTCAATATCAGCAGTAGCTCCAGCTTCCTGGATATGATAACCTGAAATTGATATTGAGTTAAACTTTGGCATTTTTTGAGATGTGTACTCAAAAATATCAGCAATGATACGCATTGAAGGATCCGGTGGATAAATATAGGTATTACGCACCATGAATTCCTTAAGAATATCATTTTGGATAGTACCTGATAACTCTTCAAGTTTAGCTCCTTGTTCAAGTGCTGAAACGATATAAAAAGCAAGAATTGGTAATACTGCACCATTCATTGTCATGGAGACTGATATCTTGTTTAATGGAATCTGGTTAAACAGAATTTCCATATCAAGAATCGAATCAATTGCAACTCCAGCTTTACCAACATCACCCACAACACGCTCATGGTCACTATCATAACCACGGTGAGTAGCAAGGTCGAATGCAACAGAAAGCCCTTTTTGACCGGCTGCAAGATTACGACGATAAAATGCATTTGATTCTTCCGCAGTGGAGAATCCGGCATATTGACGAATTGTCCATGGACGAGTAACATACATTGTGGAATATGGTCCTCTTAGATATGGAGCCAGTCCGGCAGCATAGTTTAAGTGTTCCATGCCCTTAAGATCTTCTGAAGTATAGACAGGTTTTACATCTATGTTTTCAGTTGTCTTCCAATCGGCTTTTATATTATTATCCTTTTCCCACTCAGAATTAGACTTTGCAGGTTGTGGATTGTTATCTATGTTTATATTTTTAAAATTAGGTTTCATAGTTTTCGATTTTTAAGGTGTAAATAAACTTTGTTGGTGTATTAAACAATATTTAAAAGTTCATTATACCTTTTCAATTCTTCCAACAGATTACTTTTTACATGAATTAAATTTGTTAACCCAATCTCATTTAACTTCTCAATCATCTCTTTTGGATATCCTGCCAGTACAACTACGGCATCATTTTTTAGAGCCGTGAATATGGGTTCAGCTATATCATGGTACTCAAGATCTGAACTACAAATAACAATAACGTCTGGTTTATCTTGCTTAGCTGCTGAAATCCCTTCTTCAACTGAGCTAAATCCTGCATTATCAACGATTTCATATCCTGCACATCCAAAGAAATTACCTGCAAACTGTGATCTTGCTTTACGCATTGCAAGGTTACCATAAGCAAACATCCATGCAACAGGGCGTTTATTTGATTCTGCGAATCTATCTGTGATAAACCTTAACTCTTCTAACTTTTCTGCACCTCTGTACATTACCAGTGGTTCATAATCTGAATCATTTTTAACAGGAGTTACTGGGAAATTGAAATCTGAATTAAGATGCTCAGTAATATTTGGATATTGGTTAGTTCCCAGAACAGATCTTCTGCGAGTTGCAATTTCCATATCTTTTTTTGATGCCTCTTCTGAAACTATCTTTTGAATAATTCCCTTTTTAAAAGCAACTATATATCCACCTACCTCATCAATTTTTAGGAATTTATCCCATGCATAGTGGATAAGCTTATCGGTAAGTTCTTCAATATAATATGATCCTGCACTTATATCAGCCACCTTATCTAAATACGATTCACCTTTAAGAACCAGTTGTTGGTTTCTGGCAATACGTTCAGAAAATTCGGTTTCAGTTTCATAAACCGAGTTAAATGGAAGTACACTCAATGAATTCACACCGCCAAGTATTGCCGACATGGATTCGGTTGTTGTTCTAAGCATATTCACATAAGGATCATACACTGTTTTATTCCACGCTGAATTAGTGCAATGAATATGGATAGCGGCATTTTCTGCATTGTTTAATCCGTAAGCATTAACAACTTTTGCCCATAAATATTTAACAGCTCTGAATTTTGCAATTTCCATAAAATAATCTGAGCCAACAGCAAAATTAAACCTGATACGAGGTGCTGCTTCATCTACATCAATAACATTTTCCGTCATGTGTGTTAGATAATCAGCACCCATGGACAATGCAAATGCAAGTTCGTTTCCAATACCTGCGCCAGAATTATTAAAGATAGACGCATTAACCACAAGATATTGGTATTTTGATAGATGAGCAGAGGCGCTATGAAGATCAGCAATAAGACCTAGATCTTTTTCTTCTGAAGTTTTAAATCCTCCTGTTAAACTCAAATCACCGATTGGATCATACTCCACACAACCACGTACTTTTTCCAGATCACGGTTATATTTTTTTGCAAGTGTATCAATTGATTTCAACGCTTCAAGAGGCTCATTTGTCTTGAAGTTAAGTTCCAAAAGATCAGCACGAATATTCTCACATAATCCTTCAATATTTTCAACAGTAGGTTTAATATTATCATTAAAATTAAATCCTAAAGAATCTACACCAAGTAGTCTTATTTCTAAGGCTTTTTTATTGGCATCGCTAATATTAGCAACTGTAATATCTTGGCGTACTAACCAGTTATTATTTTTCACCTCTTTACCACGAACAAAAGGAAAGTTACCAGGTATAACATTCATATGAGGTATATTTGCCAGATCATCTGCGCGGTAATATGGCTGTACTTTAAATCCTTCACCAGTTTTCCATACCAGTTTCTTATCAAAGTCAGCACCTTTCAAGTCCTTGATTACTTTCTCTTTCCATTCCTCATTGGAAATGGGAGGAAATGTTTCAAAAAGCTTCTCTTTATTCATAAGAATAATTTTTATTTATATCTGTTAGCTCTTTATGAAGAGCGTTTTAAGCAATACTAAATTTCGAGCGGCAAAATTAATACAAAAAACACAGATGAGGAGAAATAAGGCGTAATTATTGTTAATAATTTAACACACTTTACCCACACCCTTGTTGCTATTTATAACATTCTCATTTCAAATGATTTATTAACTTAAAATGATTATCAGAACATAATAATCAAAATATTTGGCAATCAACTTTCAGGTTTATGTATTATTTAAAATACCAGATTATATAATTCCTATTAATTCCATAAATATTTCTAGCCTAAAAAAGGAACATATAAATTAGTTTACAACTAAAATAAAAAAAGGGGAACCAATAGTTAAACTATCAGCACCCCAGGTAATCTTAGAGATGAAACTATAGATTACTCTTGAGTATCCATTTGTTTAGTTAAAAAGAATCCGATTAGTAAACCAATACCACTCATAAGAAAGATTGATGCGGAAATTGCAACTTCTTCCTGCATGCCTCCCACGTGATATAAGAAACTTCCGAATAGAATTCCAGTTCCAATACCAATGGCTATTAGTCCAAGATTTAGGATTACTACTTTCCAAACCATACTACTTCTTGATGCCTTTTTTGTGAAAAATACACTCACATCTTTATCCTTTTCAATTAAAGCAAGGCGTTCTTTGTTCCTAGTGTTGTAATAAAGATAAAAGATTCCGAATACTACTATAAATAGGCAAATAAATACAATTGATACTTCCATTTTTCTAGTTTTTATGTTTTAATGATTTCAACTATTTCTTTGACACACCTCTGATTATTTTGGTTACAAAAAAAAGCAATTATATTTTATCTTACTGATTTTATGATATCTACATAGCAACAAACACAATAACATCCTCTATACTACTAAAAAATGTAGTTTTACAATTGCAACTTGATGGTGTTAATTCAAAATAAATAATGATTAAAAGAGAAGGAAATAATCATAAACATAAAAATTGGATCTCCATCAGAAGTATCATTAATTACGGAGGACGATTTATTGATTATAAAATTGGTTTCCTTGGAGCCGGGTTCATGGGGGTAGTAGTCTTCTTTATAAACTATTCTTCAACAGAAGAATTATCATTATCTATAATCGCTGGTTCAAAACAAGGTATATATACATTCTTCTTTGGTGGTGCAATTATGAAAAGTTGTGAATACTTGGCCACAAATATTAGAAAGCGATATATTGCAATTATTGCTGCCGTGTTTATCCCATCAATAATTACCCTTTCATTAACATTTGGGGTTCATAAACTTAAAGGAACTCCACTTCCAGTTGAATCAACATTGCCAACTTTATTGATAATCCCATCAACAATAGTTTGGGGAATAAAAAAAAGGAAAGAAAAACTGTAACCAATATATTGTTTCGGTGTCTAAAAAAGTGATGAATACAGTAGATGAACACAAAACTATCAAGAGAGTTCTGAATGGTGATGTGAAAGCTTTTGAGGAGATTGTAGTGTTATTTCAGGACATGGTTTTTACCCTTGCTTATAGAGTAGTGAAGAATCGTGAGGAAGCCGAGGAAGTTGCACAGGACGTGTTCATTAAGGTATTTAAGTCATTGAAAAGCTTCAATGAAAAATCGAAACTTTCAACATGGATATACCGAATAACATACAATTTATCCATTAATCGCTATCGATCACAGAAACAACAATTAGTTACCACAAAAATTGATAATAGCAATGAAAATAAATTAGGGTATACAAAGGATGCTCTTACTGAATTAAGTGAACAGGAAAAGCGCGAAGTAATTAATAAAGCAATACTAAGGTTAGCTGAAACTGAAAAGATTATTATAACTTTGTACTATTATGAGGACTTACCAATTGCTGAAATAGCTGAGATAGTTGGTATTTCTCCTCAAAACGTAAAAGTTAAGCTATTCAGGAGCCGACAAAAACTACATACTGAACTAAAAGATAAAGTTGGACTAGAAATACTGGACTATGAATACAACTAATGAAGATATGGATAGGTTAGTAAGGAGGGCAGTGAAAATGTCACCTTTGGAGAAACCAGATAAAGGTTTTAGCCATTCTGTTATGAGTAAAATCGAAGGATTGGCTGAGGAAAAAGTCATTATACCTGAAAGATCACCATTGATTTCTCAAACCGGATGGATGATTATTGTTAGCCTTATAGTTATAGCATTTTCCGTATTATTGATATCTGGGCCCACAAAGATAAGCTTATCTTATTTTGATAATTATGTTTCTCTGTTTAACTCTATTTCTCTGTTTAACTCTGTTTCTCTGTTTAGTAACATAAATTATTCTTTTCCAATATCAGTATCAAATATTTTCCTTACAGGTTTATTCGCTTTTGTATTCTTTTTCATTATTGAGATATCAATAATTACCAGAAACATAAAGAAAGTCAATCATTAATAATTCTATGCATAAAATTAAGGACTTAGAATAAGAACCTTCTTCGACCCCATTTCAGATCTATCCAAATTTAATATTCTATAATCACCATTATTGAACATATATGACTGATCAGAATAATGTGGACTCATAATATTACCCGATTGACCTGTGGGAATTATTGATAGAGAATGATCAGGGTCAGCGAAATCCACAATCATTCTCATTGCCGGACCATCTACAACATCAAAAATGCCCTCCTTGTTATATCTATATCCCTCTTTGTCAATCACATCATTTCCTCCGGCTTTTGCAAAAGGTCCAACATTAAAAATAATATCAAGAGGTTCTTCTCTTCCAATCGGATGAACATGAGTAAGAGTATGAACTCTTCCCCAATTCCAGGTACTAACATCATCTCCCAGTTGGTTAATCATTGATTCAAATGCTTCTTCAAGTGAAACAGTGAAAATCTGCCTTCTTGTTTCAATTGTTTCAGTCTTATTATTATCAAACCATGGGGAATTTTTGTTTTTGATTAGAGATGCCATTTTTGATCTTACCAAAAAAGAACCGATAAATCTTTCATCGGATATATCATCAATTTCATCAGCAAGTATATTATGCAGAACATGATAAATCACATTACTAAATATTGTTGCCCCAATACTATTGGTTTCCGTATCACCATTCCAATCACGAAGCTGGTTGATGGCCATGGCATATGTTGGTCCAAGGCTGGAAACTTTGCTGATATCTGCTTCTTTTAGAATTAATTGGACTAACATTGTATCCTTTTCAGAAATATTGTCAAGTTGAACTGCCTTTAGTTCTTCAACACTCCATTTATCCTTTGAGTTTATTAATTTTTTAATGCGACTGGCTCTAATACCAGGTGAGTAATACCCAGGATATAAAACACCATCAACCCGAATATGCTTATCATTAGAGGTTGTAATAAAACCATCTTCAGGATTAATAATCCTTGGATTCTTATCAAATGGATAATATCCTAATATGTCATCCTTTCCACTGGCACCATCCAGAATAATCTTAGAGTTTACATCCTCTCCCCTAATGGGTATTTTTCCAGCAGACCACAGTGCAATATTCCCCAGAGCATCACCATAAACTAAGTTCATCCCGATTAAATCAACATATTTCATTGCAGCCTCAAAGTCTGCCATTTTTTTTGTATTGTTTATTCTATAAAGAGCATCCAAAACTTCCGATTCCATATCCATAAGTGCCCACCAAAGTGAAATTGGAGGATCTTTTTCTGTTGCGATTCTATTATATACTCCATTTAGGATGGGTCCATGCCTAGTTTTCTTGATGGTGAATTTAATATCATCCTCACCTTTAATTGGTATTTGCTTATTGATCAAAGTATAGTCCTCCCAGTGATCAATTGCCCAAACCTGATTGGGATTTTCAGGATTTTGAGTCTCACGGTATAAATCCATATTATCAAAAGGAAAAATTGTTGTACCCCAAGCAAACTGCTGGTTATGACCCATAATTGCGTAAGGTACACTTGCCAAATAATAACCTGCCATTGAAAATCCCGGGTATTCAACCTGAGCTTCAAACCAAACTGCAGGTTGTGAGTATTTTATGTGGGTATCATTTGCAAGTATCACCTTACCTGATTTTGACCTATCGCCACTTAACACCCAATTATTGGATCCATGCCATACAGGTATGGGTAATGTTGAAAATACCTGCTTCACAGTTTCTGAAATGTGAGCCAGAGTAGTATTTTGTTCTTGCTTATAATCTTTCTGCCTTGATACCGAATCTAAGTCAAAATCCACAAGATAATCTTCGCCTAAACCTTCCAATATTTGTGTTACAATTGGCTCCTGTGATAATGCAGATGTGAATGAGAGCGACATATATCCAATGGCAGTATAAACATCAACAGGTTCAAAAGGTTCCGGACTAAAATTTAATAAAGTAAATTCAATGGGTAAATTTCCATTTTCAATGAAACTGTTCACTCCTTCAAGGTAAGCCATGGTTTCCTTTTTATATGGGGCATCAATTTCATTGAAGAACTTATTGGCACTTCGATGTGCCATTTCCCGAATGGAAAGTGTTAACATCGTTTTATCTGTATTGAGAAATTTATCTCCTAATAATTCGGATAATCTACCTGAAGTTACCCTCCTGATCATTTCCATCTGGAAAAGTCGCTCCTGAGCCTGCACATATCCAAGTGCCATGTATGCGTCATGTGAATTCTTAGCATAAATATTTGGAACACCGTAATCATCAAAAATAACCTCTACAGTTTCTGTAAGACCATATAGTTGTAAATTTCCAGAATAAGTAGGCTCCGTTGATTTAAGCCAAAAATAGCTGGCAGTGATAAAAACTACTACTACAATAAGTATTGTTATGAATATTCTTTTAATGATCTTCATTTGATAGTGTTTGAAAAATAAGGTATTGATACTTACCTATTGCAATAATACGAAATCCACAACTTTAACTTCGATTATATATATTCAAAATAATTTCGGATATTTGCCACTTGAATTATTAAATTAAAACTTATAAAGATGGAAAACAATACCAAAGTATGCCTTTTCTGTAAGCGTGATGAGCAGGAAGTGCCTTTACTATCAGTGGATTTTAAAAATAAAAACTACTGGATTTGCCCACAACATATGCCGACACTAATTCATAATCCTTCTCAACTTGAAGGTATGTTACCAGGTGCAGAAGATCTTACAGCCGGTTAATAATATTTAAAATGAAAAAAGGAGCATTTTGTAATATATGCTCCTTTTTTTGTGTTGTTAAGTTTAGGATTTATAAACTAATGAACTCTATAAATGATAGATCTCGTCTGCTGAATCGAAATCCACAAAGAAATCTGCATCTTGTTTTAATTGTTTAACGATTGATTGTTCTTTCGCCATTACACTCAACCTGAAGTCATCTTCTTCTTCAACACCTTCGTATGTATTAAACTTACTGGCTTCTTTTGTGGATAATTCTATGAATACCTTTAATCTGGATTCTTTACACTTTATTGAATAAAGTCCTTTGATTATTAATATGTCCACACCATTGAAATCGGTAATCAACTCATCCTGATAATCAGTCACCATATCAACAAGTGGCATTCTAGCTACCTTACTTTCCTTAAAATCCTGGATGTTCTCGTAAATCTTTTCCCAGTCATACTCCTCCAGGCCTACTTTTTCAATGCCATTTTTCAATCTCCATTCTTTTCTATTTATTGGAGGAATCTTATAATAATTATCAAGATCCATAATTTTCGCTCTAACACCCTCTCTTTTCTTGAGGTATTTGGCCAGAAGATATGAAACTGTTGATTTTCCTGTTCCAACCTCTCCTGTAACGGTGACAATATTTTTTGGTACATAATCCTGCATTACTCTGTCAAGGATTATTCCTGCTGCTGCACGATGTTTATTGGTAATTGTAAATACTTGATTCTGCATAATAAATAAATATAGTAGCCTATAAGACTGTTAGTAAGTTAGTTAACTAGTATTTTGGTCAAGTACAGTTTGGAATGCAAGAATACAAACAAAAGTTGAATTTTTAAAAATATATTTAATAAGTTTTTTCTCCATCTAGTTTGATAAAAAAAAACAATTTTTAAACAACACATATAGAAAGCTACATTTAATCCCATATAAATATTTGATATTATGTAATAATCGAATGGCAAATTAATATGCAAATATTTTATAATTAGCACTTTATGATCATAAAAAAAGGATTTGCCGAATAAATCTAATATTATTACATTTGCCGTAATGAATAAGAAGGTTAAACGCAAAAAAAAACCGTACAAAATGCAAAAAATAACTGTTATTGGAGCTGGTAATGTTGGTGCTACATGTGCCAATGTAATTGCTCACAAAGATCTAGCTAAAGAAGTTGTACTTCTAGATGTAAAAGAAGGAATTGCCGAGGGTAAAGCTCTTGACATATGGCAAACAGCAGCCATTAATCACTTCAACACTCGAGTTACTGGAGTAACTAATGATTATCTAAAAACCAAAGGATCAGGAATAATTGTTATTACCTCAGGTATTCCACGTAAACCTGGTATGTCACGTGATGATTTAATTAAGACCAATGCAAGCATTGTAAAAGATGTTACAGAAAAGGCTATTAAGTATTCACCAGATGCTATTATCATTGTGGTTAGTAACCCTCTTGACGTTATGACATATGCTGCATATCAAGCTTCAAATAAACCATCTAGAAAAGTATTTGGAATGGCTGGAACACTCGATACAGGTAGATACAGAGCATTTATTGCAAATGCATTAAATGTAACTCCAATTGATATACATGCTATGCTTCTTGGTGGACATGGTGACACAATGGTACCATTACCAAGATACACATCCATCAACGGGATTCCTATTACTCAATTACTTGGTAAGGATGAAATAGATAAGATCGTTGAAAGAACCAAAAAAGGTGGTGGAGAACTTGTAAATCTAATGGGTACAAGTGCATGGTATGCTCCAGGTGCTGCGGCTGCTCAACTTGTGGAAGCAATTGTTGATGATCAGAAAAAGATTGTTCCTCTATGTGCATACCTTAATGGTGAATATGGATTAAAAGATGTATTTTTAGGTGTACCTGTTAAACTTGGAAAAGAAGGTATTGAAGAAATCATTGAAATTGATCTTGACAAAGACGAGAAAAAACTACTCGAAACTTCTTCAAATTCTGTTAAGAGCGTAATGAAAGTTCTTGATGACATGAAGATTTTTGATTAAAATACTGCCTGATCATTAATGGTTGCGATTCTTGTTTAGGCTTGTAGCGCTCTCTTTGGAGAGCGTTTTTTTTGTGTTTTACTTTTGTTAATTTTATGCATTAATATTAATCATTATGAAAAGAATTGTAATACTAACCGGTGCCGGGATGAGTGCTGAAAGTGGTGTTAGCACCTTTCGTGATAATAATGGTTTATGGGAAAACCATAGAGTTGAAGATGTTGCAACACCTGAAGCATGGCACAGCAACCAGGAGTTGGTAATGGAATTCTACAATCAGCGAAGAAAACAATTATTTGAAGTTGGGCCAAACAAGGGGCATTTAGGGTTAGTTAGATTAGAAGATAAGTTTGACGTCCAGATCATCACACAAAATGTAGATGACTTGCACGAACGTGCAGGTTCTTCAAATATTCTTCATCTTCATGGAGAGTTGAAAAAAGTCAGAAGTACAAGTAATCAAGATTTAATTTACACTCTTGATAGCTGGGAATTAAAAATTGGTGATAAATGTGAAGAAGGATCACAACTAAGGCCTCATATTGTTTGGTTTGGTGAAAGTGTTCCCATGATAGAACCTGCAGTTAGGATTGTTGCAAACGCCGATATTCTAATTGTGATTGGCACATCGATGGCAGTTTACCCAGCAGCAAGCCTGATTAATTATGTTGATCACAATATCCCTAAATATTATATCGATCCCAAAGCCTTTCAGGTTTCAGGAGTTGAAAACCTTACCATTATAAACGAAAAGGCCGGTATTGGGGTACCAAAACTTGTTGATGATTTGCTTATGAATTGAGTACTTAATGATGTCCTGATTTAAATGGAAATTCATTCATTATAAAAAATCATAAAAAATAGATACCACTTAGTTCAAATATTTCGTTAGACATAAAAAAATGTAGTTTTGCGAAAAATATTCAATCTGTAATGAGAAAAAGTTTTTTAGTCATATTTTCGATAGTACTATTAAGTACTTTAATAGGATCTTGTAAAAAAGAAGATCAAGGTGAGCTTGACAGGGAAATAATTGAAGCTTATGTTCTTGAACATGAACTTAACGGACAGTTTAATGAAAGTGGTTTATACTATGTTATAGAAGAGCCTGGAGGAGATGCACATCCTTCTGTTTATTCAGAAGTAACTGTTTATTACAAGGGTTATTTTTTGGATGGGACAGTTTTCGATAGTAATATTGGTGGAGATAAGCTTACAACCCCTTTGTATAATCTAATAAGAGGATGGCAACAAGGTCTTCAATTAATTGGTAAAGAAGGAAAAATCACTATGGTCATTCCTTCTGGTTTGGCATATGGTTATAATGGATCAGGTAGTATTGCCCCCAATACAGTTATTGCATTTGACGTTGAATTAGTGAGTTTTAGAAACTTTGATTAACCAAAATTAAATTCTAGTTTATACAGATATTAATTACCACAAACTAAAATAAGCATATGTACAGTAGATATTTATCAGTTATTTCAATACTAGTATTAGCCACCGTTCTGTTCTCATGTAAAAAAGATGCGAATCAAGGCGAGATTGACAGGGGTTTAATCGAAGCTTATATCATGGAAAACCAGCTGGCTGGAACATACTCATCAAGTGGATTGTACTATGTTATTGAAGAAGAAGGTGAAGTAGAACATCCTAATTTAAATTCCAATGTAGCAACTTCATACAAGGAGGAATCATTGTATGGAATAGTATATGATGAGAAAGAATACTATACAGAGATACTTTCACAAAAAATTCCTGGAGTACAAGAAGGTCTGCAGTTAATTGGCGAAGGTGGCAGTATAAAATTATTGATCCCATCCAATCTGGCATATGGGTCAAATGGAAATGAAAATATTGGCCCGAATGAAGTAATTGTATATGATGTTACGCTCCACTATTTTAATCAATAGCGGAAGTTTTTTGATTAAATAAAAGCTACTATCTTTATACCTGAAAATTTAGGAAGAGCTATTTGCTTTTTAACTAGTAGGTTTATCACAAAAGACTTTTAATTATGGCACCTGAACATACCTTTTTATTGGAAAAAGCACGTAAGTACTGTGTATATCAGGAAAGATCAATTTTTGATGTAAAATCAAAACTAAACAGTTGGAATCTCAGTGAAAATATTGTTTCTGAGATTATTCTAAAACTCAAAAAAGAAGACTTCATTAATGAAGACAGATATGCTCTTGCTTTTGCAACAGGGAAGCTGAGAAATAACAAATGGGGTCGGAATAAAATTTCCTATGCGCTTGCGCAGAAACGAGTTCCGGACTTAACTATCCAAATTGCTTTAAATTCATTGGATGAAGATGAATATATAAAAACCCTTAAGTATGTATTGGCATCTAAAAAAATAGATGATGACAATGATTTTCGGAGAAATGGAAAACTTGTTAAATATGCACAACAAAAAGGGTTTCAACCTGAGTTATCCTGGAAAGTAATTAATGGAGAGATTTAATAACACCACAAAAATCTAGTAGAAATCCATGTTCACAACAGAAGGTAGAAATGATATTAAAAAGAGGTTAGATGCCTTAAGGGGGTATCTTTGACGTTGATCGAAAGAAACTTGAGATCGAAGAGGAAGAAGAACAAACGCTATCACCTGAATTTTGGAATAATCCCAAAGCTGCTGAGTCACATCTAAAAAAAATCAAAGAAAAAAAGATTTGGGTCGATGCATTCAATAATGCTCATGAATCGGTAAGCGACTTGCTTGTATTGGAAGAGTTTTTTGAAATGGATGAAGCCACCCGTGAGGAACTCGACATTCAATTTGACAATACAATAAAGGCCATATCAGACCTCGAGTTTCTTCAAATGCTAAGCAATAAAGAAGATTCATTTGATGCCATCCTTAAGATTAATCCTGGGGCCGGAGGAACGGAAAGTCAGGATTGGGCAGAAATGCTCATGAGAATGTATATTCGTTATGGTGAACGGAATAAGTTTAAAGTAAAAGAATTAGATTATCAGGCTGGAGATGGCGCCGGTATAAAATCCGTAGCTCTACAATTTAGTGGTGAGTTTGCTTTTGGTTATTTGAAAGGTGAAAATGGTGTTCATCGGTTAGTCCGTCTTTCTCCATTTGATTCCGCAAATAGAAGGCACACATCTTTTGCATCTGTATACGTATACCCAGTTGTTGATGACACTATCGATATTAAAGTAAACCCGGCAGATATTAGTTGGGATACTTTCAGGTCGGGTGGCCCAGGCGGACAAAATGTAAACAAGGTTGAAACAGCTGTGCGATTACATCACGAACCTTCAGGAATAGTAATTGAATGTCAGGAAACAAGGTCACAACTTCAGAATCGTGAAAAAGCAATTCAGATGCTCAAATCACAGCTTTATGAGGTCGAACTTCGGAAAAAACAGGAAGCCATCGACAAAATTGAAGGTAGTAAGAAAAAGATCGAATGGGGATCTCAAATCAGATCCTATGTAATGCACCCATATAAACTTGTTAAAGATGTTAGAACTAATTATGAAACTTCTAATGTTCAAAATGTTATGGATGGTGATCTTGATGATTTTATCAAAGCCTACCTCTTGGAATTCAGTGGAAATAGCTAAATAAAGAATCGCTTATATTCCAAAATAAAGAAACTCTTCCCATTACTGGAACTAATCGAGAAATAATACTAATGCTATATTCATGATTACGAGCAAATTACACGCGTTATAAAACAATGGCAAATAGTTTGTACCTTTGAATCAAAGCTAAAAATAATACTATGAAAAAGACTAGCATACTTGGATTAATTGTAATACTTGTTTCTCTATTATCAATAATATCTTGCAACAAAGTAAATAACCCCACTCCCCCTCAAGGTGGTGGACTCGACGAATTAATTATTCCAGACGGTTTTACATTTAATACCACAACTGAATATCAGATAAACCTACAAGTGATTGGTGATGGTTCTGCAAAATTCGATCGCGCTAAATTTTTCATTTATTCTGGTATACCAGATAGCACCGGTGTATTATTGGCTTCAGGAGGTGTTGATTCGCAAGGCAGATACATTACTTCTTTGTCAAAATCTGTAATTATGGATAGTCTCTATATTTCATCTAACATAACAGGGATGAGTTTAGGGATGGTATACATTGATGGTGATTCATTCTCACATCAGTTTAATTTCTCAAGCAAGGCTCCACTCATAGGAGGTGCAAATAGAGGGATGTTCACAGATATTATCAGCGATTTTGAAAATGGCTTAGATGGTTGGCAACCTTATAGAGATATATCTATTTTCACATCCGATGCAAACAACACCCCTATATCTGGTGGTCCATCTGGAGCAACCGATGGTTTCATATGGGGTTTTGACACCAGAAGTGGACTTAGATCATATTTAGCTCCAGCAAAATTTGCAGGTGATTTATACGGTCAGTATATTGCTTATCATTATTATTTGGGAAATACTGATCAAGCCAGACCAACTCAAAACAATATTGCAGACATTAGAATTACCGATGGAAATAATGTACTTGCAATTGATCTAAGCTCAACTTTCCAGCATGAAGTTAATGCAGGTTGGCAAACCATTTACTGTAAGTTAGATGAAACTGAAACTTCTGGTAGTGGTTGGTTATATGGGAATATGTCGACATGGACCACAGGTAATGGCGGAAATTCAACTCCAAACTCATCTGCAACCAACGCACAAGTAATACAAATACTTCAAAATGTAACAGGTGTAATGATTGCTCCTGAATATCAAGTTGGATATTTTTCGTCCAACGGTCCTGAGTTTATTTGCTTAGGTAAGGTAGGTATTGTTGAGGATGTTACCACATTCCCAATTCTTCAACAAGGTCAACAACCAGATGATTCCGACAATGACGGTGTTCCAAACTCAACCGATGATTACCCAAATGATCCTGACAAAGCATATAATAACTATGGGCCAGGTGAAGATATCTATGGTACTCTTGCTTATGAAGATTTATGGCCGGCAAAGGGTGATTACGATTTCAATGATTTAGTTATAGATTATAACTACAATGTAATTACAAATGCCAGTAACAAAGTTGTAGAAATTGATGGTAATTATATTGTTAAAGCAACGGGTGCGGGATTTCTTAATGGTTTTGCTATTGAGCTCCCAATAAACCCATCCACAGTTACTTCGGTTTCGGGTCAGCAACTCTCAAGTAATACATTTGAACTATCAGCAAATGGAACAGAAACAGGACAATCAAATGTAGTGATCCCCATGTTCGACGATGCACATACCTTATTTGGTGTAACAGGATTTATCAATACCAATCCTTCATCTGAATACTATACACCTGTTGAGCTTAATATAATTGTAGAGCTTGATGGCAGTATGAATATCTCAGATCTTGGTACAGCCCCTTATAATGCTTTCATGGTTTCAAACCAAAGAAGAGGATACGAGATACACTTGGCTGGTCAAGAAAATACTGACAAAGCGGACACAGATTTATTTGGTACTTCGAACGATGACACTAACCCTGCAATATCAAAATATTATCAAACATCTAACAACTTGCCTTGGGCCATACATTTGCCTGTTAGTTTTGATTATCCCATCGAAACCAACTCCATCGAAACTGCATATTTGAAATTAGTGGAATGGGCAGAATCAGGTGGATCGCAATTTCCAGACTGGTATCTTGATGAATCGGGTTATAGAAATGATAACCATATATATCCTATTCCTAACTAATCCAGTTAGGACAACAATGTTTTTTGATAAGTTTGGTTATTGAGTTGTTTCTATACTAGAAAAAAGAGGCAAGACATTCCTATTGATCCCAGTAGGAATCCTAAATAGATTTGGAATGGTTTATGTGCATTAAGTTTTAACCTTGCAGCTGCAATTATTCCTATCAATAATATCAGAGAAAATATTACTAGCGTGAGGTTATATTGGAATCTAATTGCGAAGCCAAATAAAGTTCCCAACAAACCTCCCCAGGCAGTCATATGCAAGCTGATTTTTGTGGCATAATTTATTAATAGTGTGATTAATACAAGCATAGTAGACCCAACCATAAAAAAGGTTATTAACCCTGACATTGAAGCTTGTTTCAGCATATAATATGTAGCATAAAACAACACCGCTACCATAAGTAGTGGAAATACCCTTTCCCTTTGAGTTTCCATTTGCAGACTCCCAACTTTACCAAGCCGCACGGTTATTAGGATTATTAAGGTGGGAATTAGAAATGTGAAAATAAAAACAAATCCCACAACTATGTACCTGTAGTTTTCCGGAATTGAAAGTATTGAATGAGTATTTAAGTTCATCAATAACAATAATGCATAAGTGGGGACCAGCAATGGATGAAAGATTGTGGAAACTATTTTAGCTGAAAGTGTTGTCATTGTAGTGGAGGTGTCATTGTTGCCTAGTTGTTTCGGTTTGCTATTGATTACAACCTTATGACAATCATTTTATAGTTCTTTTCTAAGTCGTGCAACAGGAATTTTTAGTTGTTCTCGATATTTAGCAACAGTACGACGTGCAATGGGATAACCTTTTTCTTTCAATTTTGTTGTCAAATATTCGTCAGTAAAAGGTTTTTCCTTGCTTTCGGCATCAATTATTTCCTTGAGAATAGTCTTTATTTCACGTGTAGATACTGTTTCACCATCATCTTTTTGCATTGATTCACTGAAAAAACTCTTTATTAATAATGTCCCAAAAGGAGTTTGCACATACTTACTATTCGCTACTCTTGAAATTGTTGAAATGTCCAGATTTACTTTTTCAGCAATATCCTTAAGAATCATTGGTTTAAGCTTTGTGTCGTCACCAGTTAACAAATACTCATACTGATAATCCATAATAGCCTTCATTGTTGAATAAAGTGTATTCTGCCGCTGTTGAATAGCATCAATAAACCATTTAGCTGAATCAACTTTTTGCTTTATGAAAGAAAAAGCTTCACGCTGCTTTTTTGTCTTTTTCTGACCTACAACCGACTCTAGCATATTTGAATAAGTATTACTGATTTTTAATTCAGTATTATTCCATGAATTTAATGAGAGTTCAAGTTTATCACCATTATTTGTGATGGTGAAATCAGGTATGATATAATGGTTCTCTTTGGTGGTTTCACTCAGAGAGTTTCCCGGCTTAGGATTAAGCTTAAGTATCTCATCCATTGCCTGCTTTAATTGCTCTTCAGTGATATCCATCCTTTTCATTATCTTTTGATAATGTTTCTTGGTGAAATCATTAAAGTATCTTCCAATAATCCTTTTAGAAAGCTCTAATGTTGTTGATGGTGTTTCCTGTAATCTTCTGTTTATCTGAATTAATAAGCAGTCTTTTAGATCAGAGGCACCAACTCCTGAAGGATCAAACTGTTGGATAATCTCAAGAACATAATCAACTTCCTCTTTCGAGGTCATTATATTTTGAGTGAAGGCAAGGTCGTCAACAATAGCATCTGTGGAGCGCTGTAAATAACCAGAATCATCAATATTACCAATTATATACTCGCCAATATATGTTTCTTGTTCTTTGAGATTTCGCATATTAAGCTGAGCCAGTAGATTTTCATGAAAACTGGTTCCAGAGGCATATGGAATTTCCCTTCTCTCATCGTCGGAACTATAATTATTGGTTTTCAATTTATAAGATGGGACATCATCCTCATTTATATAATCATTGAAATCGAATTCATCATCCTTGCTCTTAAAATCATCAAGCTCAGTATCTCCAAAATCATCCTTTGTGTCACTGTCAGGCTCATCATCAAATTGATCATCATCAGATGTATCATTGGCATCAACCTCCAATGCCGGATTATCTTCTATCTCCTGCTTTATACGTTGTTCCAAACCAACAGTAGGTATCTGCAACAGCTTCATCAGCAATATCTGCTGAGGACTTAGCTTTTGCAATAGCTTCTGCTGTAAACGTTGATTAAGCATTTGTGTTAGTTAGATTCGACCTAGACAAATGTAACAACAATTTTATTATGGCACAATTTTGGTGATAAATAATTATAAGATTTTTCAAACCACTATATATCAACTGTTTGAATACCTGAACTAATCCCTGTTATGATCTAAAACTCAAGATTCATAGGAGTTCTGGGGAATGGAATTACATCACGAATATTACCCATACCCGTCAAGAATAGTATCAGTCGTTCAAAACCTAAGCCAAAACCAGCATGTGGAACTGTTCCAAATTTTCTGGTTTCAAGATACCACCACATTGATTCTTCAGGTATATCCATTTCTTTCATTTTGGAATATAGCTTATCATAATTCTCTTCTCGTTGAGAACCACCGATGATTTCACCTATCTGAGGAAATAGTATATCCATTGCCCTTACAGTTTTGCCATCATCATTTTGCTTCATATAAAAAGCTTTTATGGACGCAGGGTAATCGGTAAGAATAACAGGTTTTTTAAAATGCTTTTCAACCAAGTATCTTTCATGTTCTGATTGAAGATCGGCACCCCATCCTTCAATAACAAACTGGAATTTCTTCTTTTTGTTAGGTTTTGAATTTCTTAGGATATCGATTGCCTCAGTATAAGTAAGTCGTTCAAAAGGTTGGTCGATTACAAATCTCAGCTTCTCAACCAACTCAATGGAACGCTCGTCTGCTTTTTTATTTTTTTCCTCATCTATCTGACGTTTGCTAAGGAATTCAAGATCTTCAATACAATGCTCGAGAGCATATGCAATAACGTACTTAAGCATATCTTCGGCAAGATCCATATCATCAACTATATCTCCAAAAGCAAATTCAGGTTCAATCATCCAGAACTCAGCAAGATGACGAGCAGTATTAGAGTTTTCGGCACGGAAAGTAGGTCCAAAAGTATATACCTTTGATAGAGCTAAAGCTGCTAATTCAGCTTCAAGCTGACCACTAACGGTTAGGTTTGCTGCTTTACCAAAGAAATCCTTGGAAAAATCAACCTTACCATCATCATTCTTAGGAATATTATCAAGATCCATGGTTGTTACCTGAAACATCTCTCCTGCACCTTCGGCATCAGAACCTGTAAGAATAGGAGAATGAATATTGTAAAAACCTCTATCATTGAAAAACTTATGGATTGCAAAAATCATATTATGTCTGATTCGAGCAATTGCTGAAAAAGTGTTTGTTCGATATCTTAAATGAGCTTTTTCACGAAGAAACTCAAGAGAATGCTTTTTAGGCTGCAAAGGATATTCATCAGGATTTGCAACCCCAAGTACTTCAACTTTTTTAGCATGAACCTCAACACTTTGCCCACTACCAGCAGATTCAACAAGTTCGCCTAAAATCGACAAAGCAGCCCCTGTATTAATTTTATCAAGTGTGTCATTAGAATTTTCATCTACATCAACAACAATTTGTACATTATTAATTGTTGATCCATCATTTAGTGCAATAAATGCAACATTCTTACTTCCGCGCTTTGTGCGTACCCATCCCTGTACAAGAACTTCACTTCCGAAGTCTCTTGATTCTAGTAATGATTTGATTTCTGTTCTTCTCACTTGATAAAATTTTAAATAAGATGCAAAAAAACTAAATTTCAGGGATATAAATGATGAATTGATATAATTTTTAGATTAAAATATTCAAATTGAACTAATAACCCTATCTAATAATAAAAAGGCCTGTTCAATTCAGCATCTATAAGGTTGGCAAGTTTTTTTAATTCGAAAAATTCTTGTTGTAGCAAAAATATTTCAGCATCATCCTGATTATCTTTCATCTGCACAATAATACTTTTAAGCTTCTTACTTATCAATCGTGATTTAAATGACATTAGAGAAGACAATGCAAAATTGAATAAATCATCATCCTCTTTCTTTACAAAAATCTTATTCTTCTCCCAGTTATCACTTAGCTCATAAGGTGTGGATATGAGCTCAATAACCACAGAAGATAGCTGAGGATCAGGATGATTAGTGAAAAATGATGTGGCCAATACTCTTTCAGATTCTTTTGCCTTTTTTATTTCATCAACAATAACTTTATAATGATCATTACTAAAACTAAGACCATCATTTGCAAGATCATCAATAATAAAATCCGATATGGAAATTTCATGCTCATTTCCTTCATCATCATTAACGGAAACAATAACATCACCAAAAAGCAATAATAAACGTGCTAGATTATTCTCCAAGAAACTTACATCCAGCGGGTCAATATCAACATTTCTTGGTTGAGATTCTATGACATCTGGTATTGGAGCAAGATCAATTTCGGGGCTTAATCCTTTGCGATACTTTTGTCGTAGGTGCTTGTTAAGCTCATTTATTAAAGTTTGCTCTCTAACATCGAGCAACACACTACATTCCTTTATGTAAACCGAACGACTTATACCATCTGGTATTTTAGATATGGTAAGAACAATATCTTTTATAAGTGAAGCACGTCCGGCTGGATCACCTTCCGTTTCTTCCTTAAGGATGCCAGTTTTAAACTTTATAAAATCAACTGCCTGGCCTGAAATAAAATCTTCTGCTTCGCTTGTTGTATGATTTCTAACATATGAATCAGGATCTTCTCCCTCAGGAAAAAGAACAATCTTAACATTCATACCTTGTTCAAGAATCAAATCAATACCTCTGAATGAAGCTTTCAGCCCAGCAGCATCTCCATCATATAGAATGGTGATATTCGTAGTATATCTACTTATAAGCTTTATTTGATCAACAGTTAGGGAAGTGCCAGAGGAGGAAACCACGTTTTCAATACCTGCCTGATGCATTGAAATAACATCCGTATAACCCTCAACTAGATAACAGATATTTTGCTTTACAATGGCATTTCTGGCAAAATATATACCATATAATACCTTGCTTTTATTGTAAATATCAGATTCGGGAGAGTTAAGGTATTTTGCTTTGGATTTTTCGGATGACAATATCCTACCACCAAAACCAATAACTCGGCCTGTAAGATTATGGATTGGAAAAATAACTCGGCCTTTAAATCTATCAAGTAGTTTATCGTCTTTAGCAATACTCAATCCCGTTTCAACTAATACATCCTTTGAATACCCATTTTTGAGTGCATGTTTTGAATAGTCTTCCCAACTATCAAGTGCATACCCAAGCTCAAATTTTTGAATAACAGATTCTCTGAAATCCCTCTCCTTAAGATATGACAACCCTATGGCTTTGCCTTCATTATTGTCACTGAGGTTTTTCGAAAAATACTGTGAAACGAAAGAGTTCAATGCCAGCATACTCTCCTTTTCATCCAACTCTTGCTGCATTTCAGGAGTAACTTCTTCTTCCTCTATTTCTATTGTGTATCGCTTTGCAAGATATCTGAGCGCTTCGGGATATGAATAATGCTCATGTTCCATTACAAAACCAACAACATTACCTGCTTTACCGCATCCAAAACACTTGTAAATACCTTTGGATGGGCTTACGCTAAATGATGGAGTTTTCTCATTGTGAAAGGGGCATAATCCTAAATAGTTAGCACCTCTTTTCTTGAGTGTGACAAAATCACCAACCACCTCTTCAACATGAGCAGTTTCAAAAATAGTTTGTATGGTATTGGGATTTATCACCTTTGAAAATTTAGACAAATTTAGGATTATTTGTCGTTGGTATGGTAACCTTAAAATGAAGTTGATTGGATAGTTGAAATATTTATTAAAAATCAATAAATACTTTCAATAATAATTTTCATTCCATTAAATACAATTTCATCGCCTACTCGCTTACCTTTCAATGCATTATAAATTGGAACTTTTGGAGAAATGGCGAAATATGTTATTCCATTAAAATCAACTTTTCCTAGTCCAGCCGAAACAAATATTTTTTGCTTATTGGTTATCACTAGAGCCCCAAATTCAACTACCGACAATTGCTTATCAGCCTCAATTTTCCCGAGTGTGTTTATTACAATCTTAGCTTTGTCTAATTGCTTTGCAAATAGCTCAATCTGGCGCATTAGTTTGGTTCGGAACGCATCATATCTATCCTTTGGCTGCCCATAGTCATTTGCTTGATTTTGAGCTTCACTAATTTCGTTTTGCAATTGTTCAACAACTAACATTTGCTGATTAATGCAACTATCCAATAAGCCGGCCTTAATATCCTTCATCACCACATTACTTTTGGCAAAAATAGTGAAGTTGTAGTTACTACATTTTTAATAATTGCATTGGTTTGCTATAGAGAGCTATTGTGAACTAGTCAAGAGCAAGCAATTGCTTTATGGAAAATTAGAATTGAAATTAAGTGGATACCTTTTTCTATTCTTATGATTTTTTAATAATTAATCGCTATGAAGCACTCAAAATTCCAGTACTTTTGATCTTGATAAGTTAAAAATCAATGTTTTTACTAGATAGGTGGATAGAAATAATTAGCATTATACGCAGAAATAAACTGCGTACCTTTCTTACGGGGTTCAGTGTTACCTGGGGAATATTTATGCTTATTATTTTACTGGGATCAGGGCATGGTTTAGAAAACGGTGTTCATGACCAATTTGGCAGCTCTGCGGTAAATACACTTTGGGTTTGGGGAGGTGAAACCAGTGTTCCATACAAAGGATATAAACCTGGTAGAGATATTAATTTTAAAAATGAAGACTATGCTCAAATCCAAAAAAATATTGATGGAGTAGAGTATTTGTCGGGCAGATTAAATATTTGGGGGAATAATACCATATCATACAAAAAGGAATATGGAGAGTTCAATTTACAAAGTGTTCATCCCGATTATGGTATTATTGAAAAAGTAGAAATACTAGAAGGAAGATTTGTTAATGATATTGATATCAGAAAAAACCGAAAAGTAGCAACCATTGGTATTGCAGTAGTTGATGCTCTCTTTAAGGAAGAGGAAGCTATTGGCAAATATATTAGTATTAGAGGAATTCCATTTAAAGTAGTTGGTGTTTTCACAGACGATGGTGGGCGACAAGACAGTCAAAGAGCGGTTTATATTCCTGTATCCACCGCCCAAAAAGCACTAATTGGTCAGGATTATATAAACACTTTGGCAGTTACCGTGGGCAGTAATGAAGTTGATGATAGTAAAAGAATGTCCGATGAAATCAGGGCTAATTTCTCTGAACGTCATATTTTTGATATTGATGACAAAAATGCTATGTTTATTTGGAATGGTGTTGAAGAGTTTAAACAGTTTCAGGATTTATTCGCAGCAATAAGAATGTTTATTTGGGTTATTGGTATTGGAACCATTGTTGCCGGCATTGTTGGTGTAAGCAATATAATGATGATCTCTGTAAAAGAAAGAACACGTGAAATAGGAATTCGAAAATCCCTTGGAGCCACACCTTGGTCTATTATTAATATGGTGATGCAGGAAGCAATATTGATCACAGGAGTAGCAGGTTATATTGGCTTAATTCTGGGCGTAGGATTATTAGAACTGGTGAGTCCATATGTAAAATCAGAGTTTTTCCGTAACCCTGAGGCAAACCTAGGAGTGGCAGTCAGTGCTGTGATACTATTGATTATCGCCGGGACTATTGCGGGATATATACCTGCCCGAAGAGCAGCAGCCATAAGGCCAGTAGAAGCATTAAAAGAAGAATAAATGAAATACAGCTAATCCAATGTTTAATCGAGATAATTGGCAAGAAATTTTTCAAACACTGAAGAAAAACAAAATTCGTACTTTGTTGACAGCTTTTGGTGTGTTTTGGGGAATCTTCATGCTCATTATTATGCTTGGATCGGGCGCAGGTTTGGAAAATGGCGTATCATCAGGTATGGGCAACTTTGCCACAAACAGCTTCTTTGTATGGACACAGAGAACTACAATTCCTTATAAAGGATTACCCCGTGGAAGGTTCTTCAATTTTAGAAATGACGACATTGATGCACTTAAAAAGAACATACCTGAAATAAAATATATTGCCCCCAAAATATCTGGTTGGTCGGCAGGTGATGGAACCAATAATACAATTCGAAAAAATAAAACAGGTGCTTTTACTATCAAGGGTGAATATCCTGAATGGAGCAAAGTGGATCCAATGGAGATACAAGGACGATTTATAAACAAAATTGACCTTGATAGACAGCGCAAAGTAGCTGTAATTGGGACTCGTGTAAAAGAAGTATTATTTGAAGCCGATGAAGATCCCATTGGAGAGTCTATCCAGATTCAGGGGATATATTTCAAAGTTGTTGGTGTTTTCAAACCTCTTAATACACAAATAAACTTTGGAGGTGAGAAAGAGCAATCCATTTATATCCCATTATCAACACTTCAAAAAACATATAATTATGGTGATATAGTGGGATGGTTTTCAATAACTGTTGATGATGAATATTATGCACCAGATATTGAGAAAGAAACAATTAAATTCCTAGCCTCACGGCATAGTATTCATCCTGATGATAATGAAGCTTTTGGCCATTTCAATCTTGCTGAAGAATTTGAACAAATGAATGGATTATTTAACGGTATTAGTGGATTAATATGGATCGTAGGAATAGGAACATTATTGGCCGGTGTAATTGGCATTAGTAATATTATGCTTGTAATAGTAAAAGAACGCACAAAAGAAATTGGTATCAAGCGTGCAATTGGGGCAACTCCATGGCAAATAATTGTTCAGATCATTACAGAGTCGGTATTTCTCACAACCATATCAGGATATATGGGACTTGTTGCAGGAGTTGGGATAATTGAAGGTGTTAATTATGCACTGACAAAATTCCAAGTTGAGAACGACATGTTCAAAAACCCTGAAGTAGATTTTAATACTGCCATCATTGCGCTTATTATTTTAATATTTGCAGGTGCAATGGCAGGAATAATACCTGCTAATAGAGCAGTAAGCATTAAGCCAGTTGATGCATTAAGGGCTGAGGGTTAAACTAATATGCCCAAATTTCATCAGAAAATATCCAACATGGATTTCCAGCTCCTTTGTGCCAGTCCGGACAAATCCCTAGTGATATTCCTTTTACTTTAAGAAACTTAATTGACTCGTTTAATCCTGATAGTTCAAAATCCTTCAGAATTCCACCTGTTTCTCTCAGACTGATATCATTTTCAACGACTCCTAATTTATGGTAAACTACACCATCCATCGAACCTTCAAATATCACTTTGGTTGGCATAAATATCCATGAGTTTTCATCCTGAAGAAACCCTGCTCCTACTTTTGAGATTCTCTTAGTTTCTCCAAGATCAATTACAACATCTAGATCCGGACCATAATATCCTTGCCAGTTTCCAGTTCTGAAGTTATCCCCACCTCTTATAGTATTAATAAGAGCAATATCACCCCCAGCAGTATATTGTGGGCTATATTCTGTGTTAACGGTTATATTTCTCCCCTTAGGTATGCGAATATATTCAGCTTCTTCAGTAAAACTCTTACGATCACCAATTTCCGCATATGCTGTTATCTCTCTGCTGGTTTGAATTTGAGCTGGAGTCGTATATCTCTCCTGAACACTTTCATACATGGAGAACCAAATGGTAGCATCCTTATCAATACTACTCATGGAAACTTCCATTTTATCATGGAAAGTTTTTGAGTCAGCAACAAAATAAGGCACAGGTATTATCAGATTATCTGTAATCTTCTGATATGGTCTATCCTCAACCTTATTTCCAAATTCATGATTAGGATTTTCTCCCATATTGAATATCAACTCTCCCCCACTCATAATCATATCATGAGTAATATATGATTTGGTGTAGAGATTATCATTATAGGAAACTGACTGAATATAAATGTCTTTAGAACTTTTACGTAATGCTTTGATTAGAAACTGTTTTCCATTCTCAAGACTTATTATCATATCATCAAATACTGGGCTTCCCAATATATAAATATCACTGCCTGGAGTCACAGGGTAAAAACCCATTGAACTTAACACATACCATGCTGACATTTGCCCACAATCCTCATTACCGCTTAAGCCATCAGGTGCATTGGAATATAGATCGGTACAAATTTCATGAATAATCTTCTGAGTTTTATATGGTTTACCAACATAATTATAAAGATATGCCATATGATGACTTGGTTCATTTCCATGGGCATACTGACCAATTAAACCGGTAATATCAGACTGATGTCTGCCTGATAGCTCCATTTTAGTATTAAATAAAGTATCTAGTTTAGCTTCATAGTTAGCATCGCCTCCCAATAGGTCTATGTGAGTGTTAATATCCTGAGGTACAAAGAAATTATATTGCCATGTATTAGCTTCTGTAAGCATGAAATTAACCTGAGTTGGATCAAACGGCACCACAAATCCACCATTACTTTTTCCTCTAAAAAATCCTGTTTCCTTGTCATAAATGTTTTTGTAATACTGTGCGCGTTGAATAAAAGTAGCATAGGTTTCCGAATCATTTTGTGCTTTTGCAAACTCTGCGATGCACCAATCATCATATGCATATTCAAGTGTTTTCGACACAGATTCTCCTTCTTTATCTGCAGGTATATAACCCTTTGATCTATAGTATTTCAATCCAAACTGATCGGCATTGGCAGTTTCAATCATAGCCTCTAAAGCTAATTCGGCATCCCAACCTCGGATTCCCTTGACCCATGCATCTGTAATAACAGGAATTGAGTTATATCCAATCATACAATTTGTCTCACAAGCAGCAAGTTCCCATACTGGCAGCAAACTATCATGTTTGTACATATCCAACATCGAGTTAATAAGATGATTCGTTTTTTCCTGCTCAATTATTGTAAATAATGGATGTAATGCTCTAAAGGTATCCCAAAGTGAAAAAACTGTATGCATGTCAAAAGAATTATCCTTGTGAATGCCTCCATCATGACCCCGATAACGATGGTCCACATCAGAAGAAATGTAAGGCGCTAACATTGAATGATACATCGCTGTATAGAAAATTGATTTCTCATCGGCTGTTCCACCTGAAACTTCAATACTAGATAACCTGCTATTCCAGTTATTAAAGGCATTATTCTTCACTTCTTCAAAACCCCAACCTGGTATTTCAGATAAGCAGTTTTCTTTGGCTCCCTTATAATCTACCATACTAATACCAACCTTTACCATTATTGGCTCACCATCATTTGTATCAAAATTCAGAACGGCAATTAAGCTATCAGCGTTAGCTGACCCCGAGTTTTGCAGATATTTTCCATCAGCTACAATCGCCTGTTGTACAGTTGGCTTTGAGAATGTAGCATAAAAATATACCACCTGATCCGAAGCCCATGCCTTTGTTCGCCTATAACCTTGTACTTCATAATCCGAAAGAAACTGTATTTCAGCTTCAAGAATTTTTTCCGATACTACACTCTCTATTAGATCTATTAATATCTGTGAACTATCAGACTTTGGAAAAGTATACTTATGAAATCCAACTCTCGGAGTTGTTGTAAGCTCAACAACAATATTATTATCAAGGCTTACACTGTAGTATCCTGCTTTGGCAACTTCATTATCATGACTAAACTTCGAGCCATAACCTGATTCAGGATTTTCTGAAGTTCCAGGATTAGTTTTAAGCTCACCAACCAAAGGAACAAATCTAATATCGCCATAATCACCAACACCAGTTCCACTCAAATGCATATGGCTAAATCCAAGGATAAAATCATCACTGTAATGATATCCGGAACATCCGTCCCAGCTATCTTTTCGAGTATCCGGACTTAACTGAACCATACCAAAAGGTTGAGCTGCTCCGGGATAAGTATGACCGTGTCCTCCGGTCCCAATGAATGGATTTACATAATCTGCTGGATTTTTTTGCTCATCGCCACAACTGGTCAATAATATAATACTTAAAAAGACTCCTGAAAATAATCGTGAAAAATTCATCATGAGGTAAATTATTTTACTTGGTTACAAATGGGTGATCACAATAATTATATCCTAGTTTGTCATAGATTCCGAAATGGGTTTCTATCTTATTTTTAAATAATGGCCAATTTTTATCACCAGTCCAAACTACCTCGCTTAGAGCCGCCATTCTTGGTAGTATCATATACTCCACATAATCCGTAGTTTCCATGTATTCTGTCCATACATTGCCCTGAGCACCAAGAATATGTTTTGCTTCCTCAGCATTGAGCTCTTCGGGAATAGGATTATAAGAATAGACTTTTTCAAGAGTAGTAAAACCACCTATTGCAAGTGGCTCAGTTTCTTTATTAGCCTGATAATGATCGAAATAACAGTGTGACCCAGGAGTCATAATAGCATCATGACCATCTTTAGCTGCAGCAATACCCCCTTCAGTACCTCTCCACGACATAACTGTTGCATTAGGTGCCAGACCACCTTCAAGTATTTCATCCCATCCAATTATACTTCTACCATGACTATTCAGGAATTTCTCCATTCTTTGAATAAAATAGCTTTGAAGTTCGTGTTCATCATTCAGCCCTTCTCTTTTGATAGTAGCCTGACAAGTACTACATTCTTTCCATCTTGCTTTCGGAGCCTCGTCGCCACCGATGTGAATATATGTGGAAGGGAAAAGGTCCATTACTTCAAGCAATACATTTTCCAAAAACTCAAAGGTTTGTTCTTTAGTACAATAAATATCTTCAAAAACACCCCAGGTTGTTGCAACTTCATAGGGGCCTTCGGTACATCCTAACTCAGGATATGAAGCAAGAGCAGCGAGTGAATGGCCGGGCATTTCAATTTCTGGTATTACGGTTATCTGACGCTCAGTTGCATATGCAACAACTTCCCGAACCTCATCTTGAGTGTAGAATCCACCATATTTCTTTCCATCGTATTGTGGAGTTTCTTTTCCATAATGACCTACTAAAGTTTCTTTTCGCCATGAACCAACCTCCGTAAGCTTTGGATATTTCTTAATCTCAATTCTCCATCCTTGGTCTTCTGTTAAGTGCCAATGAAAGGTATTGAACTTATAGAATGCTAATATATCGATATACTTCTTTATGAATTCCACAGGAAACATATGGCGGCAAACGTCGAGATGCATTCCTCGATATGGAAATTGCGGCTTATCCACTATCTCCAATGTTGGAATCATCACCTGCATATTGTCGTGGTCAATGGTGAGTTTATTTGATAAAAATATTTGATACAATGACTGAAGGGCATAAAAAGTTCCTCTTGGTGAGTTTGCTTCAATGATAACCTTCTCCTCTTTTATTATCAGTTTGTAAGCCTCTTGATCATTATCATTGCTACCAGGTATTAATTTTAATATAATAACATTGGACTCTTTGGAATTCTTAAGAGTTGATGTATTAATCTTAATCCCAAATGAATTAACTACCAAATCTGCAAAATATGAAGCTTGTTGTTTTAACTCTTCATTATTATCATATACAACAACTGTATTCTTATGGAGTTTAAACTCATCACCTCCCATTATTAATTGTTGTGGTTCAGGTATTATCATTGTTTGTTTAATTTCTTTTTTTTGGCAAGATGTTAAGATTAACAGCATGGAAAGCAGGAAGAATAAAGATGGTTTCATCAATTTAAAGCTTTGGTTTCTAATAAAAAATTTCAACGGATACAAAGTTATGTATTTTGTTGAGGAGCCCAACAAAATGAAATATTACTTCGTAATTAATGAAATAGAATAAATGAAAAATCCCCACCTGAATGAACAGATAGGGATGAGTATAGAGAGTAATATATATTTTAATTTATAACTAATACTTTAGCGTAAGTTCTTACCGATGGCTTTGATAAATTTTGTGAAATTGCAGAAGGTATATCATTAATGTATTGTTCTTGTTCAAAACAGAAGTTTTCTGAAATTGCTTTATAATAAAGATTTAAGCTAGTTAAGTATTGTTCGTCAAATGGCAGATCATCAATAGTTGTTTCTTCATTAAAGGAAAAATCAACTTGGATAGCAATGTCGTATCTTGTTTGTATTTCAACATCTTCAAGGTTAAATGGGATATCATCTATGTATTCTTCTTGTTCAAACTCTAAACCAGTGGCCATTATATTTAGTGATGCTAGGAAGATGATCAGAATTAGTGCGGTAGTTTTAGTTAAAGTTTTCATCAGTATATTTTTTATCAGTTGTTATTATGAAGCAAAAATACGCTCAATAATGGCCCAAGTAAATAGATAATAGGTGAGTGGAAGGGGTTTTTCGGTGAGTAGCGGAAATATTACTTTGTATCGTAAATCTATTAGATATGAATATATAATGGGCAGATTAAACTAGGTTAGGATAATAATTTCAATTCAAAAAAAGTCCCCACAGAGAGTGTCTATGGGGAGGAGATTTTAGTTTGAGCCAAAACCTTATATGTTGAGAAATTTATTACTAATTCCGGATGCTTCTAGTTTGTAACGGCAATAAGTCTGTAACATGACTTCATAACTATTGCAGTTGGGATATCATCTATGTATTCTTCTTCTTCAAAGCTAAATTCTTGATAAATGGTATTTGAATTATGCACTAAACTTGTATGAGATTCTATATTTGAAGGGATATCATCTATATATTCTTCATCTGAAAGTGAAAAATCCACGGCAAGTGCTTTTTCCAATGAAATCTGGTTTATAACTTCTTCTACATTAAAAGGTATGTCATCAATATAACTCTCTTGTTCAAATTCAAAACCTGTTGCAAAAATATTTAGTGAAATTAGTAATGCTGAGAAGAAGAGGGCGGTAGATTTAGTATAAGTTTTCATCGTTTTATTTTTTCTGTGATTAAATATGAAGCAAAAATATGCTCAATTATGGCTCATGTAAACATTAAATAGGCCAATTGGAGAGTATTTTCGGTGAGTGGAGAAAACTGTCGGTGAAACTAATACTGTTCTCAGTGTTTGCTTTAATAACAGGTTATATGGATAGGAATGGCGGGAGTATTGTTTGGTTCAAGATCAGTATCTATGGAGAAAATGTTAGATGTTATATATAATAAAAGCACTAAGGGTAGACGAAAAAAAAGTTTGGACAACTATAAAGACTTAAAAAAGCTTACAGTCATAAAAACGAAAAGTCCCGTGTCCAGGCGGACAGGGACTTTTCACATATTAACCTAAAAACCCTCATGTTTGAGGGATAACCCAAAAAATTAACCTGCTAAAGTTAATAGTTCTATGAAGAACCAATGCAAATATACAACATATTGGATGTTTTCCTTCAAATTTGGGCCAAAAAAAATCTTAAATAATTGTTAAATTTTGTAAAATACTGTCAATAAACAACATACAGACAGGAGGTTAGTCGAAGCTTTTCTCTCTAAGTGTGAAGTTTTTACCAAGATATACTTTTCTTACATGTTCATCATCTGCAAGTTCTTTTGCTGAACCCGATTTCAGTATTGAACCTTCAAATAAGAGGTAAGCTCTATCAACTATTGTTAGAGTTTCATGAACATTATGGTCGGTAATAAGAATTCCAATATTTTTCTTCTTCAGCTTTGAAACGATCTGTTGAATATCTTCAACAGCAATAGGATCAACACCAGCAAATGGCTCATCCAATAAAATAAACTTGGGATCTACTGCTAAAGCGCGAGCAATCTCACACCTACGGCGCTCTCCACCAGACAATTGAATACCTGTACTTTTTCTAATGCCTGATAAACCAAATTCATCCAGAAGCGATTCCAATCTTTCAGTTTGTTCTGCTTTTGTAAGATCAGTAAACTGCATTACTGCCCTCAGGTTATCTTCAATGCTAAGGTGCCTAAAAACAGAAGCTTCCTGAGCCAAATAACCAATGCCTCGCTGTGCACGTTTATACATTGGCTCATTTGTTATTTCAACATCATCTAGGAATACTTCTCCAGAAAATGGCTTTATCAATCCCACAATCATGTAGAAGTTTGTTGTTTTACCAGCACCATTGGGACCTAACAAACCAACAATCTCACCTCTGTTAACTTCCATTGATACAGAGTTAACTACAGTACGTTGTTTATATTTTTTTACTAATTCTCTGGTCCAAAGTTTCATCCTCTTAAGCTTATGATTTAATCATACTTCGACTTACAAACAAACGTAAAAATATCCGTTTCTTGTATTGGTTTAAAAAATTCCTTCTTTAAGTATATCATGGAGGTGAATCACACCTATATATTTATTATCACCCATTACAGGGAGTTGTGTGATATTATTTTCACGCATTAACGAAAGAGCATTCACAACTAAAGCATCTTTTTCGATTGTCATCGGATCTATACTCATAATATCTTTAGCAACAAGATTACTGAAATCCCGGTGCTTTTCTATCATTCTTCTAAGGTCACCATCTGTAATAACTCCAATCATCTTTTCATCTTCAATAACGGCAGTTGCTCCCAGCCTTTTAGATGATATTTCAATAATTACTTTTGTTATATCATCAGTGGAACTAACCGTAGGTGCTTCATTTTTTGATGATAAGTCGAATACTCTCATATACATCCTTTTTCCCAATGCACCACCTGGATGATAGTTTGCAAAATCAGATGCAGAGAACCCTCGAACCTCCAACAGACTTACCGCAAGAGCATCTCCCATAACGAGCTGTGCTGTTGTGCTTGTGGTAGGAGCTAAGTTATTGGGACATGCTTCTTTTTCAACCGTGACATCAAGAATAAAATCTGATTGCTGTGCCAAATACGAATTTACATTTCCCACTAAAGCAATTATGCTATTCTTTCTTGCCTTAAGCAATGGAATCAAAACTTTAATTTCAGGTGTTTCACCGCTTTTGGAAATGGCAATTAGAATATCATCCGGACGAACTATGCCCAGATCGCCATGGATTGCATCGGCAGCATGCATAAAAATTGAGGGGGTTCCAGTTGAATTAAAGGTTGCTACAATCTTTTGTGCTATGTTGGCACTTTTGCCAATACCAGTAACTATAACTCTACCTTTTGACTTAAAGATTAAGTTCACAGAAGATACAAAATCTTCATTTACAGAGTTTGTTAGATTTTTGATAGCCTTATATTCATCCGTAATAGCTGATATGGCAGTGTTCTTTATTTTATCGTTTATATTCAATTAAAAAATTGTTAAATTTTGTGTTAATAGGATTTATTATTATATTTGTACATACTCATAAAAGAATTGATTATAAATTCTGATGTTTCAGTATTTTACAAATCAATATTTTATTGATAATTTTACTACAAAGATATATTTTATCTAACTAATTGATGGGAACCAGTAACGATATTTATGAAGCTAGGAGAATCCTAAAAGCATTTTTTGGTTTTTCAAGTTTTAAAGGAGAGCAGGAAGAGATAATTCAGAATGTGATGGATCGTAATAACACATTTGTTGTTATGCCAACAGGAGGAGGAAAATCTTTATGCTATCAGTTGCCTGCATTGATGAAACCCGGAACAGCAATTGTTGTATCACCACTCATCGCACTGATGAAAAATCAGGTTGATATGATACGCAATTTTGGAGACGAGACAGGAATTGCTCATGTAATGAATTCATCATTATCAAAAGCTGAGATAAAACAGGTACGTGAAGACCTAACTGCTGGTAAGACAAAATTGTTATACATGGCTCCAGAGTCATTAACTAAGGAGGAGAACGTCATATTTCTAAAGAATATTGAAGTTTCTTTCTTTGCAATTGATGAAGCTCACTGTATTTCTGAATGGGGTCATGATTTCCGTCCTGAATACAGAAAACTACGATCAATTATTAATTCTATAAATCCTGATCTTCCCACAATAGCTTTAACTGCAACTGCTACTTTAAAGGTTCAGGAAGATATTCTTAAAAATCTTGAAATACCAAATGCTGATGTTTATAAGGCCTCTTTCGACCGTACTAACTTGTATTATGAGGTTAGGCCTAAAACAAAAAGTGTTATAAAAGATATCATTAAGTATATTAAATCACAGCCCTCAAAATCTGGCATTGTTTACTGCTTAAGCCGCAAAAAGGTTGAGGAGATTGCTGAATCACTAGCAGTAAATGGTATACGTGCACTTCCTTATCATGCCGGTCTGGATGCTGCAACCAGAAGAAATAATCAAGATATGTTCCTGATGGAAGAAGCTGAGGTGATAGTAGCCACAATTGCTTTTGGAATGGGTATCGATAAGCCTGATATTAGGTTTGTAATACATCATGATATTCCTAAGAGTATTGAAGGATATTACCAGGAAACTGGCCGAGGTGGTCGTGATGGTAGAGAAGGTAATTGCATTACTTTTTACTCCTATGATGACATTCAGAAACTTGAAAAATTTATGAAGGATAAGCCTGTTGCTGAACAGGAAATTGCCAAAGAGCTATTATTTGAAACAGTAGCATATGCAGAGTCATCGGTTTGCAGGCATAAATTATTGCTTCACTATTTTGGAGAAGTATATACTAAGGAGAGCTGCGGTGCATGTGATAATTGCCTGAACCCTAAAGAAAAGTTTGAGGGAAAAGATGACATTAAACTGGCATTAAAAGTTCTTCTGGATCTAAAGGAGCAGTATAAAGCTAAAATAATAGGAGAAGTACTTGCAGGTAAGAAAAGTGGCGATGTAAAGTCTATCAAACTCGATAGTACACCATCTTTTGGAAAAGGCAAAGAGCATGATGAAAAATACTGGGTAATGGTTCTACGTCAGGGCCTTATTCAAAAACTTTGCGAAAAAGAGATTGAAAACTACGGCATTATTAAACTTACCGATAAGGGTAAGGATTATATATTAAACCCATATAGTATACTTATTGCCAAAGACCATGAATATGATCGTGGTGATGATGATGATATTATCCTTAAGGCTGGTGGTCAGCGTCAAAGTGGGGCAGATACTGTATTGTTTGCCTTATTGAAAGATCTAAGGAAGGAACTTTCAAGAGAAGAGAATCTTCCCCCATTTGTCATCTTTCAGGATCCATCACTTGAAGATATGACAATTCAGTATCCTATTACTGAAGAAGAGCTACAACAAATTTCAGGTGTTGGCGCTGGTAAGGCTTCAAAATATGGAAAGCCATTCCTCGAACTTATATCCAATTATGTTGAGGAAAATGAGATTACCAGACCCAATGATATGGTAATTAAATCGGTTGTGAATAAATCTGGACTTAAGGTTTACATTATCCAAAGTATTGACCGTAAGCGACCTCTTGACGATATCGCCTATGGCAAAAACTTAAGCCTTGAAGATATGCTTACTGAAATAGAGCAAATTGTATCATCTGGTACAAAGCTCGATATTAGTTACTACATTAATGAAAAGGTTGATGAGTATCATCAGGAAGAGATCTTTGATTATTTTTCAGAAGCAGAAACTGATTCCATTCAGGATGCCCTAGATGAATTGGGAGAATCTGAATTTAGTGAAGAGGAAGTGAGATTGATGCGAATTAAGTTTTTATCCGAAATAGGCAACTAAACAATGAAAAATATAATATTGGCTGCTATCAGTGTATTATTTACATTGACTTCCTGCTACAATGTAAACGAAGGAGTTACAGAGATTCCCAAAGATCTTATTTCCAAAGAAAAACTTACTGAAGTATTAACAGATATTCAGATTGTGGAAGCTGGTTTCATTATCAGTAAAAACAGGAATGGTGTTAGAGATTTAAAACCTCAGTATTATACTGCCGTTCTAGAATCGCATAATATCACCCTTGTTCAATTGCGTGAAAATGTAAACTATTACCAAGCATCGCCAAAAGTAATGGAAGAAATTTATGAAAATGTATTGGCAAATCTAAGTAAGATGCAGAGTAATGTAATTGCTGATATTGAAGAACGTATTGCTGACAGCCTGAACAATCTTACGGACAGTTTAAATATTCTAACCGATAGCTTAAATAATCTTCTACCTGATAGCTTGAAATTAGACACCATTGTTTCTTTATCAAAAACAGATACATTACCTGACTATCTAAAAAAGAAATAATTATTGTATTCGGAAACCTCTTTTAAAGTTGAGACTAATAAGGGTTAATGAAGCTTACCGTTTTTCTAATAGGAATACTTGAGTCTTTTCCAACCCAAATTAAATGACCCCATTCATTATCCAACGGAAACAATTCGGAATTAACAATACTAGAATGTGCATGCACGGCATTTATAAATGGTACACTATTGTCAATCCTACGGTGAAGAATTAAGGTTGGACAAGTAATTTTCTCAATAACACCATCATTAATGAATCCTATTTTTTTATCTAGTGAATGTGGCAATCCTAGGTTCACTGTCAATACCATCATTCAGATCAAAATTAATGATAAGTTTTTTGCTATTTACATAACTTCCAGAACCACTAACAGTATAATCTGAAGTTACCGATTGTGAGTCGATGGCCAATGAGTTCCCAACTACCAATGCCACTGCTGAACTACCTAGTCCGGCAAAATTGTTCAATAATATTTCTGCTGAATTTGAGGGATTTGGTTCAATTGTTACCGAATAATTAATACGAGCCGATTGATCACTCACATTCCAGGTACCAACATATTTTTGTAAATCATCATCTCCATCGGTTGGAGTATCTGTACATGATGAAACAAAGAATGCCAATGTTACGAATGCTATGATGAAATACTTGATATTAGCCATATTTCTGAATTTACTGAAGAATCTAATGTGAAACAGCTATCCTACTTGTTGCAATTGTTCCAGTATTTGAATCTAGTTTTACAAAATAATAACCATTCTGTAGGTGTTCAACAGAAAATTCAATGGTATTATTTCCGTGTTCATAAACTGTTGCTGGCATATTTAATACTTCCTGACCCATAATATTAACAATCTTTAAAATTATTTCAGATTCTTCTAGAAGATGAAATCCAATCTTCCCAGTACTAGTAATTGGATTAGGATAAATATTCACGTCAACTTGATTAATTGGGTTTTCATCTGTGTTAACCAAGATTCCACCAGCAGAAATCACAGCAGCAGTTATTGTTTCTTCATCGGGATACCATACATATTGTTCAACAATAGAATGGTCAGGGGTAATAACAATGACGGTTGGATATGATAGAATATTATAATCCTGATAAACAATATTTCCACCACCCTGACTTCCACTTGCTGTGGGAAATGTTAATCCAAAAACCGAATCGAACTCCTCTACTCCCTGATTATCATTACCCCAGTTTATTCCCATGAAATATACATTACTCTCATTGGATCCAAACTTTTCATAACAAGCCTGAAAATCATCTGCATAATCCTGACAAGGTCCGCATGTGGTTGAGAAAAAGTCAATTACTACTATTTGATTTTCTTCATCAAGTAAAGGAAATAAGTAAATAGGTTCACCATAAATGGTTTTTACATGAAAATTATTGGCTTCTGTTAAAGTAGTTTGCGATATGCCCGCTGTTGCAAACATGCATAATAGAGTTATGGTAAGTAGTTTATTTATCATTTTGTAAATATAGTGACATTGTTAAAACTGGAATTGGCTTATTTAATTATCTCATTAAATACATTATCAGTTAGCCTGCTAGCTCCAATCCTGAAATAATCTCGTGACAACCAACTATCTCCGAGAATCTCAGAAACTAAAGTGTAATAAACCATAGCTTCATCGGGTGTTGATATACCACCAGCAGGTTTAATTCCAATCATACTCCCAGTTTTATCGTAGTATTCTTTAATAGTGTCAAGCATAATTAAAAAGGCTTCTGGGGTTGCAGCTGGGCTTATCTTTCCGGTTGATGTTTTTATGAAGTCGGCTCCCGCCAATATGGATAATTCACTTGCTTTCCTGATATTAGTCACTGAAACCAATTCGCCTGTTTCAAGAATAACTTTTAGATGTGCTTTACCACAAGCTTTTTTAATGGCAGATACTTCTTCAGTAATAAACTTTTCATTTCCTTCGATTAATTTACCTCGCGAAATCACCATATCTATTTCGTCAGCACCATTTTCAACCGCATCCCTAACCTCAGCAGTTCTGATATGCAATGGCGATTGGCCACTGGGAAATGCCCCAGCAACACAAGCCGTGGCTATATTATGCCCTGAAAGCAATGTGCTCACAAGTTTAGCAAACACTGGATAAACGCAAACTGCAGCTACATTTGGTATACCGGCTAATTCATTTTCATAAGAATATGCCTTGTTACATAATTCAGTTACCCTGAGATTTGTATCATCACCACTTAAGGTTGTTAGGTCAATAATGCTAATGATTTTTTTTAGGACTTCCTGACGTTCCAACTTTTCTCTTCCAGCATCAATGATCGTTGAGATCCTTATGGCTAATTCTTCTTTTGTATAATTGTAACTATCAAATACCATCGTATATTTTTTTACAAAAGTAAGAAGATCATATTAATTGACAGGAATTATTTGGCAATTGGAAAAATGGTAATCGTTTATATACGAAAACGTATAACTATCCACTTACGTATGAATATTGGCTTGAATATATACTATATGTAATACCTCATATGATTCAGATGTTTTCTTATAAATGGCAGATAATAAATGTGTTAATCATTATTTTTTCTGCTTAAAGATTTTTTGGCATATCTATTGCTAACGTGAATGATCTAGGTAATAATAATGTTAGGTATCACTATTAAAAAAAACACAAATAAGAAAGCCCCGCAGCAAAAGTATTTTAAATGCGATAGATGCGGATATATAACCATTGTAAAGGATTCAACCTGTCCAATATGTGCAAAGGATGGCTTTATTATTAAAATGATATAACTTAATCTGCTATGAAAATAAATAACAATTATTCTATCGATCAGATCGAATCCATTGGATTGAAAGAGAGGGAAGTAAAAGATTTACAAGCCAGCATTTTCACAAAAGACCAAAAAGTATACTTTTTTGAAAGGCTTGATCATGAGAAGTTCAGGCTTTATTCAGTAATTAATGAGCGATCCTTTTTCCTTTAATCGGATTCAACATCCGGCAAAAGCCCGCCCAAAAAACCTCGCAGCGTACCAGATGTGAGGTTTTTTTATGCCATCAAATTTCTTTTACATATTTTTGAAACTTATTCAATCCGTATCAAATGATATGTTTTCCCAATGCTAAGATTAATCTTGGATTATCAGTTATTAGTAGCAGAAGTGATGGAATGCATAATATTGAAACATGCATAATTCCGGTACCATTATTCGATATTCTAGAAATCAGAAAGTCTAGTAGTTTCTCCATTATTACCGATGGAATCAAAATAGATGGAGCACAAGAAGAAAACTTAATCACAAAAGCGTGGCGAATAATTTCCTCATTATATGATAATATTACTCCCGTTAAGGTCTATTTGTATAAAAACATTCCCATTGGTTCAGGACTTGGTGGTGGATCTGCTGATGCTGCCTTCTTTCTAAGAATGATAAGAACTTTATTTTCTTTGAAGATTCCTGATATGGAACTTGAATCCATTGCAACCAGTGTTGGTGCCGATTGCCCCTTCTTTATTAAAAACCAACCTGCACTAGCCACAGGAATTGGTAATATATTCAAATCCGTTAGCAACCCTATTTCTGGTAAATACCTTACAATTGTATATCCTGGTTTCAGTTCTAATACTAAAGATGCATATTCCAGCATAGTACCAAAAAAAAGTTATGATTTACCAGAAGTGCTAAAAATGGATATTCATTTATGGAGAAATTTATTAAGCAATGACTTCGAAAACAAATTAATGATAGAATTTCCAAGGATAAAGCGATTAAAAGAAGAGCTATACAATTTTGGAGCAGATTATGTTTCATTAACCGGAAGTGGATCTGCATTATTCGCGGTATCAACTGAACCTATTATTACTACCGACGGTCACTATGACTTTTCACACTGGTGTTTTTGCATAGATTAGTAAGTAACAAATATAACAAGGAGTTATCGAACGTTAAAAAGTTGTAATTTTCAAGCCAAAATATAATCAAAATGAATAAAATAACATTAATAACAGGTGCAACCAGTGGTATTGGACGATCATGTGCCTATATTTTTTCTGACAAGAAACATGATTTAATATTAACCGGAAGAAGAGAGGAAAGACTTTCTGAAATAGCCCAAGAACTCACTTCTAAATTTGGAGTTAAGGTATTAACACTATGTTTTGACATACGTGATAATAAAGAAGTTAAAAAGGCGATATCTTCAATTCCCGATGAATGGCAAAAAATAGAAATCCTGATTAACAACGCTGGTCTGGCTGTGGGATTAAATACAGTTCAAGATGGTATTGTGGATGACTGGGATCGTATGATTGATACTAACGTTAAAGGATTACTTTATCTATCTAGGGCTGTTCTTCCGTTTATGGTTATGGGTAAAAAAGGCCATGTTATAAATATTGGTTCAATTGCAGGTAAAGAGGTATATCCCAATGGAAATGTTTATTGTGCCACAAAATTTGCTGTTGATGCAATAACAAAGGCAATGCGCATCGATCTTGTTAAAGAAGGAATCAAAGTAACCCAACTTGCTCCAGGTGCAATAGAAACAGAGTTTTCAATGGTAAGATTCAAGGGAGATATGGAGAAAGCCGGGGTGGTGTATAATGGATATAAACCACTTGACCCAGAGGATGTTGCCGAGATCGCTCATTATGTAACAACCCTACCTCCTCATGTGAATATTAATGATATGGTTATAATGCCAACCGCACAAGCAAGTTCCACAGTTTTTAATAAAAATTCATAATAATTAATATTTCTTAATTTTGCAGCCTTCTGATAAACAGGAATTAATAATATGGAGATAACACGGATTTTTGAATTGCTCGATCGTTATAAGAAAAGTTTTAAGCCCAAGGATGATGTACTGGCAGGTAAAGAAAATGGAGAATGGGTATTACACGATTTAGATAAGTACCAAAAAACGGCAACCCATATTAGCTATGCTCTGCTGAAACTTGGGGTTAAAAAAGGTGATAAAATTGCTACAATTTCCAATAATCGACCAGAGTGGAATTTTGTTGATATGGGTATAATGCAGGTGGGTGCTATTCATGTTCCCATTTATCCAACAATAAGTGCCGACGATTATCAGTATATACTTAAACACGCCAATGTAAAATATGTGTTTGTTTCTGGTAAGGAGATAATTCGTAAGATTGGTCATATTCTTGAATCCACTGAGAATATTAAAAGTGTTTTTACTTTTTCAGATGTTGAAGGTTATAAACACTTCAATGAAATTGTTAAACTTGGTGAAGCCAATGAAAATCCGGTTGAAGTTGACAATATTAAATCAACAATTAGTGAGGATGATGTAGCTACATTAATTTACACATCTGGTACCACAGGATTTCCAAAAGGAGTAATGCTCTCACATAAAAATATCCTCAGTAATGTAACAGCATGCTTTGATATTTTTCCGGTAGATGAAACATCGAGAGGCCTTAGTTACCTTCCCTTATGCCATGTGTACGAGAGAATGGTTAATTATGTGTTACAATACAAAGGTGTTTCCATTTATTATGCCGAAAGCATGGCCACAATAGTTGATAATATTCAGGAAATAAAGCCGCATATTATGACAACTGTACCTCGCCTGCTTGAGAAAGTCTATGACAAAATAATGGCAAAGGGCAGAAAACTAAGTGGTCTTCAAAAGCAAATTTTCTTTTGGGCGGTTAATCTTGGACTAGGATATCAATTCGACAGACCAAACAGATTACTCTATAATGCACAATTAAAAATTGCCAACAAACTGGTATTTAGCAAGTGGAGAGAAGCATTTGGTGGTAATATGAGAGCCATAGTTTCTGGTGGTGCAGCACTACAACCAAGATTAGCTCAAGTGTATAATGCGGCTCAAATACCGGTTATTGAAGGATATGGAATGACAGAATCATCACCTGTGATAGCTGTTAACACCTTTGAGCCAGGACAAAGAAAAATTGGGACAGTTGGTCCTCCTTTGAAGAATGTAATTGTAAACATTTCGGATGCAGGAGAAATCATGGTTCAGGGACCAAATGTAATGAAAGGCTATTATCATGATGATGAAATGACCAGTCAAACAATTATTGATGGATGGCTTCATACTGGTGATGTTGGAATAATTGATGAAGACGGAATGGTGAAAATCACTGGTAGGGTAAAAGAGATTTTCAAAACATCGATGGGTAAATATATAAGTCCGGTATTAATTGAGAATAAAATTAAGGAGTCCCCATTTTTTGATCAAATTATTGTACTTGGTGAAAATCAAAAATTTGCGGCAGCACTTATAGTTCCTGATTTTGAACACCTTGCATCATGGTGTAAAATTAAGGACATTGAATATACCACAAATGAGGAAATGATTGCCAGCAAGGTTATTAAGGATAGATTTAAGAAAGAAATAGACTGTTTTAATAAGCAATTTGGGGATACTGAAAAGATCAAAAAGTTTGAGCTAATTGATCATGAGTGGACAATAGACTCAGGAGAGATAACAGCTAACCTTAAGCTTAAGAGAAGCTTAATTATGAAAAAGTACAACGCTAAAATCGATAGACTTTTTGGATAGTAATATGATTAATTAAGTACTTTAAAAACAAGTTCTTTAAGCTCGCCATAGCTTGAAGCATTTAAGCTTCCAACACCTTTACTTTTAAGGTCAAGTGATCTAATGTCTGATATTATTTGCTTTATTTTATGTGGAGGAAACATCCTGCCTGCCTTTGTATAATCCTTTACAAAGAAGGGTGCAATCCCAAGCTCAGCAGCTATTTTATTCTGAGGTTCATTCTTAACCTGATGATACATAAACACCTTCATAAAATAATTGTGTAGCACAACCGATATCATTTGCAGAGGATGACCTTTAGGGTTTGCCTCGAAATAATCCACAATTCTGAAAGCTTTTAGGGCATCTTTATCTGCCATAGCATTTTGCAACTCAAACAGATTATAATCCTTACTTATTCCAATGTTATCCTCAATTTCAATCTCAGTGATTTTTGATCCCGGCTTTAGGTTTATTACGAGTTTATCTATCTCATTTATAATTTTACCTAAGTCATTACCAAGATATTCAGACATTAGCATTAGGGCAACCGGAGAAATGGAAAGTTCCCTTGATTTGATTTCCGATTCAATCCATTTTGGGATATTGTAATCCCTTACCTTCTGAGATTCAAAAACAACAGAGTTTATTTTGGGCGAATTAATCTTTTTGTAAAAAGACTTTCTCTTGTCTATTTTCTTGTGCTTAAATGCAATAATAAGAATGGTTGTATCTAGCGAATTTTCCAGATATAATTCCAGACCTTCAATTTTGTCAATATATTGAGCCTCTTTAACAATCACTACCTGATAGTTTCCCATCATTGGATACCTGCGACTTAAATCAATAATTTCTTTAGTTGTTACATCTCGACCATATACTATTGTTTGATTAAAGCCTTTCATGCTTTCATCCAGAATACTTTCCTCCAATAGATCAACAATCTTATCAATGAAATAGGGTTCCTCCCCCCAAAGAAGGTAAATGGGAGAAAAAATATTGTTTTTTATGTCTCTAATAATATTGTTATAATCCAAAACTAAAACTTCAAATGTTTAACTGTAGCCTCATTGTTTATTAGTTGCTTAAGCGATTCTATTCCAATTTTCAAATGATCCTCAACAAAGTTTTCACTAACTTTTTTGTCGCTCTCAATTGTTTTTATTCCTTCAGGAATCATTGGTTGATCAGTAACAAGTAATAATGCCCCAGTTGGAATTTCATTTACAAATCCAACGGTAAAAATAGTTGCTGTCTCCATGTCGATAGCCATGGACCTTGTTGTTTGAAGGTACTTTTTAAACTTAACATCGTGTTCCCAAACCCTCCTGTTTGTTGTATAAACAGTTCCAGTCCAATAATCTCTTTTAGAATCAATAATTGAGGATGATATTGCTTTTTGAAGGCTAAATGCGGGAAGGGCAGGCACTCTTTTTGGGAGATAATCATCAGATGTTCCATCACCCCTAATTGCTGCAATGGGTAGTATTAAATCTCCAACCTCATTTTTCTTTTTAAGACCACCACATTTTCCAAGAAAAAGAACAGCTTTTGGGTCGATACCACTTAATAAATCCATTATGGTTGCGGCATTTGCACTACCAATACCAAAGTTTATCATTGTAATGTAACCCGAAGTTGCACATGGCATTGGTCTGTCTTTACCAATAATTTCCACATCGTTCCAGCTTGCGAATAGCTTGAGGTACTCGCTAAAGTTCGTTAGAATTATATATTTCCCGAATTTATCCAGTTCCAACCCAGTGTATCTTGGAAGCCAGTTGGATACTATCTCATGCTTATCCTTCATCGTATAAATTTTTAAGCAAAGTTAATTATTTTGAGGATTTTTAGACTAGTTTTATCCTTCCTAAGGATATAAAATATTAATTAAAATCTCATTAGGATACTCTAATAATATGAAGCTAAATTTACCGGAATATGTTTTTAGGACTCGTAAAAACTCGATGGGTAAGATTGAGATTTTTGATGACTATAGAAAGAAATATGTGATAATCACTCCTGAAGAATGGGTACGGCAAAACTTTATCAAGTATTTAGTTGAAGAGAAGAATTATCCGGCTTCATTGATTGCTATCGAGAAAGGCATTAAGGTAAACAATATGCAAAAGAGGTTTGATGCTGTTGTATTTGATCGTAAAGGTCAGCCAATTGTTCTTATCGAATTTAAATCAACAGAAGTTGAAATTGATCAAAAAGTAATGGAACAGATATCGAGATATAACCTGAATCTTAAAGTAAACTATTTGATTGTTAGTAATGGTATTACACATTATTGTTGCCACATAAACCAAAGTAACTCTGTGATCTCATTTCTGGAATCAATCCCAGATTATAATCAACTATAATAAAACAAACCCCATTCTAAAGTATATATAAATGTTGTTTTTATTGATGGTTTGAGTTAGTTATCGTTGTTTAGAGTTATTATAGATTTACTTATTTTCGAATAAATTAATATGATAATTAATTTCTTTACGTTAAATTAATGTACATTTGCTTAAATTTTTTTGGTCATAAAATGAACCAATGGAAGTATGCTTATATCAGATGAATATGGGTATTTTTGATTGGAGATTTTTTAGACTTTATCATTTGGCAACTGACTGATTTATAAATAAAATAGATACAGATGAAAAAGACTTTAATCCAACTTGCTTTATTTGTAGTAATAGTAGCTTTGGGATATATGGTATACGATAGTATCATGGAGCCTGTTAGATTCAACAAAGAAAAACAACAAAGGGAAAAGGTTGTTATTGAAAGACTAAAGGATATTAGAAGTTCACAGTTTATTTACAAACAATTAACTGGTGCTTATGCTAGTGATTTTGATACATTGATTTCATTCTTGAAAATCGCTGAAATTCCTGTTGTGAAAATTATTCCGGATCCAAATGATACAACATATACATTAACGATTAATGATACTGTTGGTTACATTAAAGTGGCAGATTCACTATTTGGAAAGCGTAATGGTTTTACTTATAGCATGTTAACGAATATACCATTTTCAAACGGAGATCTTTTTGCAATGCAGGCTGATACTATTGAAAGAGGTGGTGTTGAAGTACATGTTTTTGAAGCAAAAGCACCGTTTACCACATTCCTTAAGGGTATGGATGAGCAAACAATTATCAATCTCATCTCTAAGTTTGAAGATATAGAAAGATACCCCGGATTAAGAGTTGGATCATTAGCAGAACCATCCACGGATGGTAACTGGGAGTAATTCTCAGTATTGTTTTTATGGTTATTGGCATAGTATTATTTTTCAGATGAAATAATAGTGATTGCCAATTAAACACTTCGGTTTAATAATCAATTAATTGATGGCGTTACAATTAAAACCATACTTTAGTTATTTCGATAAGTCTTTTAAAGAGTCGCAAACACGAAACTATCAACTGTCGATTCAACTTAGCCTTGAACAACTCATATTTACTGTATATAATCCTGAGAAGAATAAGTTTATTGGTATTGAATCATTTAGGTTTACCGATATTGAAAGTATAGATCAATTACCATCTTTTCTGGGAAAAGTTCTAAATAACAGACCTTCATTTGCTTTTCCTTATGAATCCGTATTCCTGCTTTTTCAAAACAGATACTCAACTTTGATTCCTCAGCCTCTTTTCAATGAGGAAAATAAAAATCTCTATCTTGGATTTAATCAACCTTTTCAGGAGAACAGTCGTATTGTTTTTGATTCTTTAAAAAATATTGAAGCTGTTAATGTTTATTATATTCCAAATTTAATAGTTGAAAAGGCTAAGAACTTTTGGCCCAATGTTAATATTCTTCATTACTCCACAGGACTAATTGAGAGCCTATCAATAAATTTTAAGAATCAGGTTGACTCAAATACATTATTTGTAAACGTTCGAAAAGATTGCTTTGACATAGTATACTTTAAGGAAAATAAATTAAACTACTACAACTCATTCGTATTCCATACAAAAGAGGATTTTATATATTTTCTTCTAATAACAATTGATCAACTTGGTCTTAATCCTGAAGATATTAACCTAATTCTTTCAGGAGAGATTAGCAAAACCGATGAACGATATCAAATGGTTGATCAATACATAAAGAACTATAGTTTCATTACTAGAAATGATAATTTTGGATATTCATATATCCTTGATGAATTGAAATACCATTGCTATTATTCTCTTTTCAATTCCCTACAATGCGAATAGTAAGCGGTAAATACAAACGCCGAATTATTTCTCCACCTAAAAATTTGCCGGTTCGCCCAACGACCGATATGGCTAAGGAAAGCTTATTCAATATTATGAGTAACCTTCTTGATTTCAATGGAATGGATGTGCTTGATCTATTTGCTGGCACAGGAAATATATCATTTGAGTTTGTTTCACGAGGTTGTGCATCAGTTACATCGGTAGATCAGGATTTTGGATGTGTGAAATTCATTAAGCAAGTTGCCGAAAAACTTGAAATGAATGAACTCTCTGTTTTGAAACAAGATGTATTCAGGTTTATCAACATGTCGAGGAGAACATATGATATTATTTTTGCCGACCCGCCTTATAAACTTGAAAATATATTGGAAATAAGCGATGCTATTTTCGAAAAACAACTCCTTGTGGATGGTGGATGGTTAATAATTGAACATCCCAAAGAAGCAGACTTCTCATCTAAACAATATTTCAAAGAACATAGGAAATACGGTAGTGTTAATTTCAGTTTCTTCCATTTTGTAATCTAAGTTTAACTTTGTCATCATGATAGTTTATATTGCATTATTGCGAGGTATTAATGTTGGTGGCAAACGAAAAATATTGATGGCCGACCTAAGGTTACTGTTTGCTAGTATTGGCTTATCTGATGTTACTACCTATATTCAAAGTGGGAATATCTATTTTAAGTCTTCAATTACAGAAAAAGAAAAACTGGAGAATATGATAGCAGAGGCAATCAATTCCAAGTATGGTTTTGATGTTCCTGTAATTATAAGAACAGCATCAGAAATAGAGTCTATTATATTAAATAATCCATTTATTAAACAAGAGGGTGTTACCATCGATAACTTACACTTAACATTTATAAAGACCTATCCAAACCCTCAATATCTAGACACTATTCCTAGTAATAGTTTCCTGCCCGACAAATTTGAAATAATTGGTAATAACATCTATATCTATTGTACTGGAAAGGTTAGTCAATCGAAAATAACAAACATAATATTTGAAAAAAAATTTAAGGTAGTTACCTCCACAAGAAACTGGAAAACAGTTATAAAGCTTGGAGAAATGTGTAAGTAATATTGTGGTAAAAATACAATCTCTGTTTAACCACAAAGTCACACTAAGAATTGCACAAAATATCTCATAGGGATATAATTAATCATTAAAATTACAATTTGTAAATCATACAGGTTCTTGCTTGATATTGTCACTATACTATATGCTCCCTTTTCAGTGGGTGTTAGGTCTCGGATGACAACAAAGGGCTAGATTCTCGCATTAAATCATTGATTCATTCAATCATTATTTCATTAATTACTAAATAACCCACTCCTTAGTTTTTCTTTTTGAATAAATATTACTGTGCATTGCAATAGTTAAAATTATAAATTTGTTACCCAATGTTTTAATAAGCCCAATTGCAATATGAAACAAAAAGTAATCTCATTATTTCTCTTACTAATTTCTGCTACATTGATAGCTCAGGTATCAAGTTATGAATATTTTCAAGGATATTCCGAGGAGATTTCAGGTAAAAGGTTTGGATATCATTCGCCATTGCCAGAAGTTAATGAATCACTTCTTCTAAGAGGTCAGGATGATTATAATGCAATTGAATGGTACTCAGAAATAGTACCATCTAATTATTCAAACGAATTCGCCACTTTCATCTGGCCATTTGGAATGGATGTTAGTTCTACTCCTGTTGATTTTGAACTAAGTATTAATGGAGTTCATTATGTATCTTTCAGTAGTTCTCGAACAAGTGATCTTGGTCCAAAAATAATAGATGGAGCTAAAGGTTCACAATTAATACTCAATGTGACAATGCTCGATAAGTATGAAGACCAAATGGGGTTTGCAATACTGAAAATACCAACTACTGTTATCAACAAAGGGAAGCCATCTCACTTTAAGATTTCAACGAAAACCAATAATAATAATGCCTGGTTTATGACATTCAAGTCTTCTGTGGAGAAGAAGATTGATATTTATCAGAATAAGGTTGTAGCAAAGAAAGACGGTAAACTATTTCATTCCTTAAGTATAGATTTTGTACATCTTGGTGAAGATGCATTGGCAAAAATTAACATCGGTGAAAATAATGCAGAGTTATTGTTGACTGCAGGTTACAATAAAGTTGAGATATATGTTCCTAAGGTTATGGATACAACAGAAATTGTAGCCAGTATCCAGATCGCAAATGAACTTTTTTCAATACCGGCTGTTCTGACTCCGATAAGAGAATGGGAAATATATCTTGTTCAGCATACCCATACCGACATAGGCTATACTCGACCTCAAACAGAAATTCTACCTGAACACCTTAGATATATTGACAATGCTCTGGATTTTTGTGATCAAACTGATAACTATCCTGATGATGCCAAGTTCAGATGGACTTGTGAAACTTCATGGTCAGTTAGAGAATACTTAAATAGTAGACCTAAGAAACAAGTCGACAGACTATTGAAAAGAATTCAAGAAGGGAGAATTGAAGCTACTGGAATGTTCCTAAATTTCTCAGAAATAATTGATGAATCTGCTCTAGCAGCTCAAACCAAAACCCTAAGAATGCTAAAAAATAAGGGTATTGATGTTACCACTGCAATGCAAAATGATATTAACGGAATAGCATGGTGCATGGTTGATTACTATCACAATACAGATGTTAAATATCTTACCATGGGAATTCATGCACATCGGGCACGAAAACCATTTAATAAGCCAACTTCTTTTTGGTGGCAATCACCCTCTGGAAATAGGTTGCTTGCCTATCGAAGTGAACATTATCAACATGGAAACTCATTAAGTTTAACCACAGGACAACAGGATGTACTAAGAAATAATCTTTCAAAATATCTTTCAAGTCTTGAAGAAAGAGAGTATCCCTATGATAAAATATCGCTACAGTTTTCGGGCTATATAACTGATAATTCACCTCCATCAACTAAGGCATGTGATATCATAAAAGAATGGAATGAGAAGTACGAATGGCCTAAACTGAAAAGTGCTTTGGCAAGAGACTTTATGATATATCTTGATGAATATCATAATAATGACATACCTGTGCAAGAAGTGGCTTGGCCAGATTGGTGGACAGATGGAGTAGGATCAGCTGCCAACGAAACTAAAATTGTTCGAAATACTCAGACTAAGATGACTGCGATTACAGGAAGTATGGCAATGGCGGTGGCTCTTGGTATAGATATGCCATCTGATCTAAATTCAGAAGTTGAAGAAGTTTATGACAATCTATTATTTTATGATGAGCACACACATGGAGCCGCTGAGAGTGTGTCGGACCCTCTTGCTCAAAACACTGTAAACCAATGGGGAATGAAAGCTTCCTATGCTTGGGAAGCTGCGAAGAAATCCCATGCACTTGAAGAAAAGGTATTAGCTTTTATTGAAGAAGATCTAAACACCTGTGATCAACCTACAATAGCTGTATTTAATACTCTTAACTGGGAAAGAGCCGGGATGATTGAACTTTTCCTCCTTCATGAAATAATACCCGAAGGAGTTAATTTTACCATAACTGATGTGAATGATAAGGAAATACCGTATCAGAGATATGAGCGACGACAAGAAGGGTCATATTATGGTTTATGGGTAGAGGATATTCCACCCATGGGATACAAAACATTGAAAATAAATGTAGGGAAAAAGAGTAATATAGAAGACCCTCAGATATCTGAATTGCTCGAAAATCAAAATTACAAAATTGATATTGATACTAAAAAAGGAGTTATTGCAAGCATATTTGATAAAGACCTCAACATTGAATTAATAGATCAGAATGATACCCTAAGATTGGGACAATTGGTTTATGAGCAACTCGACAACAGGCATGAATTAGAGCGCCTTACATCAGGAACCCGGGATACTATATACAAGCCTCTTGGGATGACTAGATCAACATTGAAGAACATTAAAACCATAAGTCATGCTTCTGGAGCCATTTATAATAGCATAGTCCTAAACGGAGAAATCCCCATTTGTGCTGATTCGAGAGGCGTAACCATTGAAATAAGGCTATACCACTATCAGAAGAAAATAGAACTCTTATACAGTATGCATAAGTTACCCATTGTTGACCCTGAAGGAGTATATGTTTCTTTTCCTTTCAAGTTGAATAATGGTATTCTTGCATTTGAGGCACAAGGAGGAATTGTATATCCTGGTAAAAATCAGCTGGGAGGAAGTTCTTCAGATTGGAATACAATACAAAACTTTGCTTCGGTAAGAAATAATAACTCTCAGGTTGTATTTGTAAGTGATGAAATCCCGCTTGTTCAATTTGGTGATATTAACACCGGAAGATACTATTATCGATTGGAACCCAAAACAAATCATATTTTCTCATGGGTGTTAAATAACTATTGGGTAACAAATTTTAAGGCAAGTCAGCAAGGTGAATTAAGATGGACATATTCACTAACTTCAGCAAATGATAATACTGATATGTTTGCAACTAAGTTTAGTTGGGGAGAACGTGTTCCAATATTATCAAGAGTAAAGCTTCCAACCGTTGGAGCTATTGATACTAAACTTGTTTCGAAGTCAATTATCGATTTAAGAGTTCCAAATTTGCTATTGGTTAATTCTACCATTTCCATAGAAGATAATGGAGTAATACTACATATTAGAGAAGTTGAAGGCGATCATGCAATTTTAGATATCCGCAGGATAATTGAAGAAACTGGAGCTATTTCTGCACAAGAAGTGAATATCTTGGAAGAAGAGATATCACGACTAACTTCTCCTTTATTAATTGAACATTTTGAAACTAAATTTATCAGACTGGTTTTTGATAAATAATGTGAATTTATACTTTAAATTAAACAATCGTTGGTTTAATGTTATACTAGCACTGTTCAGCAAATTAAAATGACAAACTATATTATCTACATATTTGTGATTGTATTAATGTTGACCTTTAGACTACAAAGTCAAGAAGTTAATAAATGCTATCAATTTGTAACTGCTTTTGATTATGTTGAGAATAATATAATTACTAATGATTTTTTAAAAGAAAAGAGTATAAAAATCACCATTGACACAACAGTTCATACTTGGCCTGGAGTACTATTTATGATCGATGAATACAACGCTTATAAAATGGACATATCACTTGAAGAATATGAAATGTTGGATAATGAAATAAAAGACAAAATATATTGGGAAAATCAAGACAGATTATTAAAGATTGACTCAACATACTCTATTGATTGTTTTAAAGATTTCAATCATCAAAGACCAAATGTTATGGTCCGCTTTACTAGAGTGGATAATAATGTTTTGAGTGTTTGGATTCGTAAAATTAGAAAGAACCCAAAGAAACATTCGTATGGGAAGTATTTGATAATGTTTTTCGACATAGATAAGAAAATTGAAAAAGTAATAGAAACAAATTGGGTTGAATAAATTACGACGGTACAACAACATCTATAAACAATAGCAAAGGTTAGGCTTTCAACTCAAAGCATAGTCAGATAGTTAAGCCAAGGCCAAGTCAATCCTTCGCTCTTGGTCTGGTATGGAATACCTGCACTAGTTATGGACCCAATATCGTAGCTATATGAACTGGATTGACAAGAAAGGTGATCAGTTTGTAAAGATTTTTGTATGTTTATAAATTCTAATTTTACTAATTCTATCTAAAACTTATAACTATGAAGAAAAATATGGGTATGGCAGATAAACTGATCAGATTTCTTGTTGCAATAGCAATAGCAGTATTATATTTTATGAATGTAATCTCTGGAACAGTAGCCATAATACTATTGATTTTAGCAGTAATTTTTGTCCTAACAAGTTTTGTGAGCTTCTGTCCACTTTATTTACCTTTTGGAATATCTACTTGCAAAAAGAAATCATAAAAAAAACGGGCTGTAATTAATAAATTCAGCCCGTTTTCAGATTAATTAGGGTTTGTAATTACTTCTTTCCAAGCATTTGAATTTCGTTAGCAACAACTTCAGTGATGTAGTTTGTTTTTCCATCTTTATCTTCCCAAGAACGGTAAGTTATTTTACCGGCAATGGCAATTTCATCACCTTTCTTAACATACTTTTCTGCTATTTCTCCTGTTTTTCCATAGGCAACAACATTATGCCATTGGGTTTCTTCCTGGCGCTCACCATCCTTATCTTTGTAAAATTCATTTGTGGCAAGAGAAAACTTTACTCTGCTTTTGTTGTCACCATAATTACTGGTTTCAGGGTTCATACCCAAGCGTCCGATTAACTGTACTGAGTTTCTTAAAGTTGTCATTGTAGTAATTTTTAGTTAGTAATTTATTGTATTTATTATTTGTATTTTCATTTCAATATTTATATGAACTAAATCTGATGCAAACATATAATGACTAATAAACCTAAGTCGTATAATAACCATTTAGTTACGTTATGTTACGCTTGTAAACGTTTATAAATTATTTTTATACTATATATCAATACTATATAAATATAGTCTGATTGGACAATCTTGATACCAAAACATATTTGCATGGAGATGAAAATTAATAACTTTGCATTATGTTGCGAAGAGTAGTTAATATCTTTACGCTATCGGTTACCTCACTGGTTGTTATTGCATGGTTATTAGATATAGTATCCCTATATTATTTGATACCATTGGCAGTCTTGTATACAATCATTAATATAATAGGGTCATCCAACATTCAATTGAATTACTTCACTCATTCATATTGTAATGCAATAACTGAGAGTAAGGAAATTTCATTAACATTTGATGACGGGCCAGACCCGGAGATAACACCTCGACTATTGGAGCTTCTTAAAGAAAATAATATTAAGGCAACTTTTTTCTGTATTGGATCAAAAGTCAAAGCTGAGGATACTATCATAAATGAAATACATAATGCCGGTCATATTATTGGAAATCATACCTACTACCATTCTAAATTTTTTGATTTGTTTTCCGCATCCCGAATGGTGAATGAAATAAACTTTACCAACAATCTGATATATAAGACAATTGGTAAAACTCCACTATTATTCAGGCCTCCATATGGTGTAACAAATCCAATGCTTAAAAGAGCACTTTCTCGTACAAAGTTAATTTCAATTGGATGGAGTCTTAGATCACTAGATACTGTAAAGAAAGAAAGTGCCGTTATTGAAAAGCTAAAATCAAAGACTAAACCTGGAGATATTGTTCTGTTTCATGATACTGTTCCCGATATAGTTTCAGTTGTTAGAAACTACATCCAGTGGCTTAATGAAAATAATTTCAAAATTGTAAGTTTGAATAACCTCATAAATGTGCCTGCATATGAAAATTAAGCTCCTTTTGTTACTCTCTTTAGTATTTATAGTTTTTACTACTTCCTATTCTCAAGAAGGTGAATTTTCAAATATTTCATCAATTGATGTTGTTAAGGAGAGACTTATTGAACATTCCGAGTCGACAAACAGTATTGAAAGTAATTTTATACAGGAGAAACACTTATGGATGCTTAATGAAGTTATTGTAAGTGAAGGAATATTTCTTTTCAAGAAGGACAACAGTGTAAGGTGGCAGTATAATACTCCCATTGAATACACAATCATTATACATAAAGGAAAATTTACAATTATAAATAGTGATAAAATAAGCGAGTTTGATATTGATTCAAACCCCATGTTTAAAGAAATTAACAAGATGATTGTTACTGCAATAAGAGGTGATTTTATCAATAACCCTGATTTTTCAGCTATCTTTAAGGAAAGTGATAATCAGTACCTTGTTGAACTTTCACCAACAAATGCACGTGTTAGCAATATGCTAACTTCAATTAACATATACTTTGACAAATCTTCAAT
>CALCGQ010000085.1 GCA_937901015.1 uncultured Bacteroidota bacterium
GTAAAGGAATACTTAAACTTACGGGTAATCTCGGAGATGTAATGAAAGAGTCAGCAGGACTTGCCTACGAATACCTGAAATCACATTATAAAGATCTAGGCATAAGTCCCGAAGTATTTGACAAGTGGAATGTGCATATTCACGTACCTGAAGGTGCCACTCCAAAGGATGGTCCTTCAGCAGGGATAACAATGTTAACAGCACTTACATCAGCATTTACTCAACGCAAAGTAAAGGCAAAGTTAGCTATGACCGGAGAAATTACTCTTCGTGGAAAAGTACTACCAGTTGGTGGAATAAAAGAAAAAATACTTGCAGCTAAGAGAGCAAATATTAAAGATATTATTCTATCCAAAGAAAACAGAAGAGATATCGAAGAAATTAATGATGATTATATCGTGGGATTGAATTTCATTTTTGTTGATGATATGCTCGAAGTTATTGATCATGCTTTGCTTAACCAGAAGGTTACTAACCCTTTGGTGTTTGCCTAGATAACAATACTGGAAACCATACATAAATAAAGTTGGTCTAATGCTTAACATTGACCAACTTTATTACTTCCTTTTGCTATTTTTGATATTAATTTGAATAATATATCAATTGATAGCGCTTCTTAAATATATCTTCATAACAATCAGAGTTAAGCTACTTCTATTAGCAACTGTGTTACTTGTCGTGACATTAGGCTCATGCTATAATTCCACTAGATCAAAAAATGAGAGTATTTTCAGGTATAATGAAGCAGCCGGAATAATTTCATTGGACCCAGCTTTCTCAAGAGATCAAGCACATATTTGGGTTTGTAATCAATTATATAACAGTTTAGTTAAGCTTGACGACAACCTAAATATTATTCCTTCAGTTGCAAGTAGCTGGGACATCAGTGATGATGGAAAGGAATACACATTTCACCTACGTTCTGATGTATATTTCCATACTGATAAGTGCTTTAATGATGGTACTCGAAAAGTTGTAGCTGAAGATTTTGTTTATAGTTTCAAAAGAGTCATAGATCCAATTACAGCTTCACCCGGCTCATGGATATTTTCAAGTATAGAAGAATCAGATACGGAACATTCAATTTATGCTGTAAATGACAGTACATTAAAGATCAAGATTAGGGAGCCCTTCCCTCCTTTTTTAGGTATTCTAAGCATGAAATATTGCTCAGTAATTCCCCACGAAGCTGTTGATTATTATAAAAATGATTTTCGAAAACACCCTATTGGTACCGGCCCATTCCATTTGCAAAACTGGGTAGAAAACATTAAGCTTGTTCTCCGTAAAAACACTAATTACTTTGAATTTAACAATGGTGTTCGACTTCCCCATATGGATGGGGTTTCTGTTTCATTCCTAATAGATAAGATGACGGCTTTCATGGAATTTGTAAAAGGAAATTTCGACCTCATATCTGGTATTGACCCCTCCTATAAAGATGAGTTACTAACCCGTTCAGGTGAATTAAAAAAGAAGTTCACCAAAAAGTTCAATATGATAGAAGGTCCATATCTTAATACGGAGTATTTGGCATTCTTCGTGGACACACTTGACCAAGATTTTGAAAAAAACCCACTTCTTCAAAAAAACGTAAGAAAAGCCATTAACTATGGATTTGATCGAGAAAAGATGATCCATTACTTAAGAAATGGCATTGGAACACCGGGAACGGCAGGCATTATACCAGCAGGAATGCCAGCATATGATTACAATGCTAGTTATGGATATAATTATAATCCTCAAAAATCGAAAGAACTGCTTGAGGCCAGTGGATATAATCAAACAAATCCCCTACCTACAATCGCATTAACAACAACTCCAGACTATTTGGATTTATGCAAATTTGTTCAGTCACAGTTAAAGGATGTTGGGATATCAATAAGTATTAATGTTAGTCCTTCCGCGACAGTACGCGAACTAAAAGCACATGGGAAACTGGAATTTTTCAGAGCGTCATGGATTGCCGATTATCCTGATGAAGAGAATTATCTGTCAATGTTTTACACAGATAATTTTGCGCCAAACGGACCAAATTACACGCATTTCTCCAACAGTAATATTGATGACCTTTACAGAAATTCATTCAATGCAATTGATACTAAATCCCGAACTGCGAATTATCGGATGATCGATAGCTTGATTATGGAAGAAGCTCCTGTGGCTGTACTTTACTATGATCAGGCAACACTATTTACTCAAAAGAATATTACAGGATTAACCATAAATCCCATTAATATTCTAAATCTTGAAAAAGTTGAGAAGTCTCCAACAAACAGAAAATAATCCCAAATCCTTTTTAGGTTAATATTCAATAACTCGACAATCATTCTTTTTCAAGAATGTTACAATAATTCGTCTGACCTCTTTATTATCTCTATAGTTAACTATACAATCATGAAGAATTTCCATACTATGATCTAACTCACTATTTCCCATATACCCAAAGCCAACATACTTACCATTCATGACTTTAACTACTGAACTCTCATCATCATCTCGTCCTTTATCAATAACAAAGAAGTTTTGGTGTTTAAACTGGTAATTATCAAGTGCCTCTTCCACACGCTGGTTGTATTCAACATGGTTTTCTTCACAAATACAAGCCCCTTTACAACTGTGTATCTGATAATGAAAACAAGCACCTGAAGTATCATATAAACCACATAATTTTTGACAGAGGGTGTTATCTTCACATAACTTGGTAAGATGTTCCTTCCCTTCTTGTTGTGAACCATATGTATAGATAGGGTTAACCTCATCAATAATTCGAATAATTTTTAGATTTTTATATCCTTCTTCATCAATAAATGAATAAAGCCCATAATTGAAATAAGTGCGTTTCTGTGATTGGTTAAACTTAGGCTGATTTTTCTTAATCTCATCCGACTCAAGCAATAATGCCACCAATTCACTTCCTGTAATCTGGTAATCAACATCAACCATCTGATTTTTCATTTCAATGCCTTTTTTATGAAGATTATTATTAAGATGTGATAGTACTCTGTCGTGGATATTAATTGATTTCCCCACATAGATAAGTTCTTTATCATTATTATAGAAATAATAAACTCCGGCCTTTGAGGGAAGGTTTTCCACAAATGAACGATTTATTCCAGATTGAATGCCCTTAAGGTTAATGTCTTCAGGATGATTATCAAATGACAATAATAACTCAAAAAGTTTAGTTGTTGCTAGAGCATCTCCCGCTGCTCTATGTCTGGCAGCATTCTCTATCTCAAGATCTTTACATAACCTACCTAGACTATATGATTTCCTCCCCGGAATAAGCTTACGACTAAGTTTAATGGTGTCAAGGGTTTTGCGCTCATAGATATACCCCAAACTTTTATATTCATTTTTTATGAATCCATAATCAAAGCGAACATTATGACCCACGACTATTTTACCTTCAGTAAGTTCAATTATTTGTTTTGCAACTTCATAAAATTTAGGAGCACTTTCAACCATCTGATTATTAATCCCAGTCATCTGAATAATTCTATATGGAATTTTTTTCTCAGGATTAATCAAGGTAGAAAACTCATCCACAACCTTTTCTCCATCATGGATGAAAATCGCAATCTCAGTAATCTTCTCATTGGCAGGACTAAGCCCCGTTGTTTCTATGTCAACTATTGCGTACAATATTCAATTCTTTTTTTACCACTAAGTACCGCTAAGTGCATCACAAAGCATCACTAAGTATTTTGTT
>CALCGQ010000086.1 GCA_937901015.1 uncultured Bacteroidota bacterium
AGATCACTTAGGTTCACTCCGGAGCCTCGTCTAACAAATTTAAAACGCTGATCAACTAATTCTTTATTTAGGTTTTGAGTAGAACCGTATGCTTTAAGATGTTGAATATGTGCTCTTACGCCTTCTTCAGCTGTTGGAAATGAATGCCCTTTAACGCCACCACCAGTTACTCCAAGTCCGCAGAAATTGTTTTGTTTTCTATCAACTGTACCATCAAATCTTAAAAAACCTGTTTCTAAGCACATTTGGGTAAAAGCCAGATCAGGATTTACACCTTCATGAGTAGCCTCATCAATATATATTTTAGCAAGCCTAAGGGCATATTTTGAATCAACTGTACTATTATTATTGGTAAGGAATTTTGCCAAAGTTTGAGGGTGAATGTTACCTTTGTCCATTACACTCTCAGATGGAGGTATTACTTCTTTAACTACTTTAACTTCTTCAGCTATTTTAATAGTAGGTGTATTATAATATATGGGTACATTAAATGCTATGGTATTTTTCCACTTTGATGACTTATTGTTAATATTGTTGTGGTTAATAGGATGTTCAGTTATTTCAGAATAAGTGTATGACCCAACCCCAAAAAGAAATAGTATCAGAGTTAGAAAATGTTTTTTTCTGATATGCAGTAACTTATATTTGTGTGATCCATAAATTTGCATAGTATAAAAGTGATCAATTGTAACATAATAATAAGGTATTATCATCTTTAATTATTCACAGTTATTTGTTAATATTGTACTCTCTATATAATCCTAATAAAAATCTAAATCATGAAACAGTTTTTTAAATTTATGTTTGCCTCGTTTGCAGGCACTATACTAACCATAATTGTAATCTTTTTAATGTTTGCCGGGATGATAGCATCTTTGGTCGCTATGACTGGTGATGAGGAAGTTAAGGTTAAAGAACACTCAGTATTACATATTAATTGGAATACTGAAATTAAAGATCGTGGATCTGATAACCCATTTGAAGGTTTCGATTTTGCGACAATGAAATCAAATAAGCCGGTTGGCTTGTATGATATTCTCAATAATATTGAGAAAGCCTCGAATGATTCTAGAATAGATGGAATTTTCCTTGATATGGAATCTGTGCCAGCAGGAATGGCAACATCGGAAGAAATAAGAAATAAACTTCTTGAATTTAAAGAATCCGGAAAGTTTATTGTAAGCTATGGCAATGGATATGATCAGAAGGCGTATTATTTAGCAAGCCTTGCAGATGAAATTTATCTGAATGCGGAAGGAGAGATTTTGTTTAAAGGTCTACAAGCACAATTAATGTTTTTCAAAAACATGCTTAACAAACTTGAAATTGATTTACAAGTTGTAAGGGGCCCAAACAATAAGTATAAGAGTGCAGTTGAGCCATTTATGTTAGACCATATGAGTGAAGCAAACCGTGAGCAAATGGAAACACTTCTAAACTCTATTTGGGGTAGACTTATCACAGCCATCTCAACAGAGAGAGGTATTGGTATTGATGATTTAAATGATATTGCAGATAAACTTGAGTTATCAACTGCTGAAAAAGCAATGGAGCATAAATTTATTGATGGTGCTGTTTATCGTGATGAAGTTATTGACATCCTTAAAGAAAAAACGGGAATTGATAAAGACAAGAAGTTAAACACGATTTCCTTTGGAAAGTATACGAATGCGAAACTTAAGAATACCAAAGGTCTTAAAAAGAATAAGATTGCAATTGTTTTTGCAGAGGGAAGTATAGTTCAAGGAAAATCCGATGGTTCTAATATTGGATCTGCAACAACCGCAGCTGCCTTAAGCAAGGCACGTAAAGATAAGAAAGTTAAGGCCATTGTATTTAGAGTAAATTCTGGTGGTGGTGATGCACTTGCTTCAGAAATCATTAGAAGAGAAGTAGAACTTGCGAGTATGGATATGCCTGTTATTGTTTCCATGGGTAATCTGGCGGCGTCTGGTGGATATTGGATTTCAACCAATGCTGATTATATATTTGCACAACCCACAACAATTACTGGTTCAATAGGTGTTTTTGGTATTATTCCAAATGTTGAAAACATGATGACAAATAAGCTTGGGATTAACGTTGAAAATGTAATGACAAATGATAACTCCAATTTTATAGATATTATGAAGCCATTGAGTCCTTATCAGCATGCTAAGTTGGATGAGTCGGTTTTCAAAATTTATACTGACTTTACTGAGCTTGTTGCTTCAACTCGTAATCTGGATGTTGCATACGTTGATAGTATTGCCAAAGGAAGGGTTTGGACTGGTTCAGATGCTCTGAAACTTGGATTAATTGATAGTTTTGGAGGTATTGAGGATGCTGTTGCGTATGCGGCTGAAAAGGCTGAGCTAGGTGATGATTATAGAATAACTACTTATCCACAGAAGAAAGAGTTTATTGAACAACTAGTTGAAGAACTTACCGGTCAGGCGACCCAATCAATTGTTAAAAATGAGCTAGGTGAGTATTACAAATATTATCATAATATCCAAACACTCAAAGAGATGAAGGGCATTCAAGCACGTCTTCCTTTCTTTATGGAGATAAATTAATAATTAGAGAAAGATTAATTAACGGGATTTCATTTTTGAGATCCCGTTTTATTATTAGAATGAAATAAGGTTTTCCTTAAATAGTCTTATTTTTTCTTCTTTGGTAAGATCAAAATTATTATTTAGTAATTCACCTACCCAGCCTCCATACATTGGGTTTGGTAACATGATAAACCTTGATCCGAATTCATTTTTAAGACTGTCGGTTAGGGCAAATCTTCTTTCGTTGGTTATATCATCAAAATCATGAAGGAAATCGCCAAGGTTATCACCTACAAGCAATACTATATGATGTGTTTTTTCAACGATTTCTCTTCTAGGCTCTTTATTCGAGATGTCTGTCTTCATTAATAGATGAGCCTCATCAGCATCAGGGAATCCATGCATCACAAGGTTTTTTATTGTTACATCCTTAAACTCAAGTTTCCTATTTGTAATATAGAATACATCCACTCCTTGAGACTTTGCATAATTCAGAAATTCTAGAGATCCTGATATTGGTCGTGCAGATGCTTCATTACACCATTCCTTCCAATACCTAGGATAATCAGTATTTTCAATAATGCTTTTAGCTTCAAACTGACTATTGTCTAGTACAGTTTCATCGATATCTACAACAACAGCAAGCTTCTTTGTTAGTCGTGCGCTTTTTAATGCTTTATCAAGCATTAGTTTTGCTGTATTATAAGCTTGGTATGAAAGTGCTCTTTTTTCCGCAGCTTGTTGATGAAATAGAGTTGCCATTAACAAGTAGTCGTTATTTTCTGTTTGAACTACCTTTTCTTGCTGACAGCTTGATACTATCCCTAATACCAAGGCAATTATTACTATTGAAGTGAGTGTTCTTTTCATGGAGTGTTTATTAAAAAATAGACTTTTACTTTTCCAAAGTTTAAACTTTGGAAAAGTAAAAATAAAAAAAAAGGATGCCCCTTCCGAAGCATCCTCATAATCATTTTAGAATTTCACTAACTTGAATAGTCCTGATTGGCTAGTCTTTGATAGTTTCTGTATCTCCACTTAGCATCTTCTTCAGATGCAGCAAATAATTTACGTGCTTCAGCTGGGAATGATTTCTTAAGTGATGCATATCTAACCTCATTTGCTAAAAAGCTTTGGAATTTATCCCAATCTGGTTCTTTTGAATCCAGAGTAAATGGGTTTTTACCTTCAGCTTCAACCTCTGGGTTATATCTGTATGTGTGCCAGTAACCGGCTTCAACAGCAAACTTTTCCTCTTGCTGAGCTCCACTCATACCACCTTTTATGCCGTGGGCAATACATGGTGAATAAGCAATAACTAGAGATGGTCCTGGATAAGCTTCAGCTTCTTTAATGGCTTTGAATGCCTGAGCTTGACTTGCGCCCATTGCAATCTGTGCAACATATACATAACCATATGTCATAGCCATAGCACCTAAGTCTTTTTTCCTGATTTTCTTACCAGATGCAGCAAACTTAGCAACAGATCCTGTTGGAGTTGCTTTTGATGCCTGACCACCTGTGTTTGAATAAACCTCAGTATCCATTACAAGAACATTTACATCTTCTCCGGAAGCAAGTACATGGTCAAGTCCGCCAAAACCAATATCATATGCCCAGCCGTCACCACCAAATATCCATTGTGACTTCTTAACCATATATTGTTCTAGATCAAGGATTTCTTTTGCAAGTGGTTTTTCTTCTTTTTGAAGGGCATCCACAACAACTTTTGAAGCTTCAACTGAGGCATTAGCCATGTCTTTGCTTTCAATCCATGCTTTCATCGCTTCTTTAGATTCATCTGTGAAACCATCTTTAATAGCTTCAGCCATCTTAAGGGCAATACGCTCTCTCATTTTTTCAACACCAAGTGACATACCAAATCCAAATTCAGCATTATCCTCAAACAGGGAGTTAGCCCAAGCTGGTCCTTTACCACTGTCTTCGTGTTTACAGTATGGAGTTGCTGGAGCAGATCCACCATAAATTGAAGAACAACCTGTAGCATTGGCAATCATCATTCTCTCACCAAATAATTGAGTTATAGTTTTAATGTATGGAGTTTCACCACAACCAGCACAAGCTCCTGAAAACTCAAATAATGGCTGAGCAAACTGACTGTTTTTAACACTCTTATCTTTTGGTACAACGTCTTCTTTATATCCAACTTCTTCGTGCATATATGTCCATCTGTCGATTTCATCAGCTTGAGTACCTATTGGTTCCATTACTAATGATTTAACTTTTGAAGGACAAACTTCAACACAAACACCACAACCTGTGCAGTCAAGTGCGCTAACCTGAATTCTGTATTTGAAAGCTTTAAGAGGTCCGGCTCCCTGAATAACATTTGTGCCCTCAGGTGCATTGGCAGCTTCTTCATCTGTCAATAGGAATGGACGAATAGCAGCATGTGGACAAACGTGTGAACATTGGTTACACTGAATACAATTTTCTTCTTGCCATTCAGGTACACTTGTTGCAACACCACGCTTTTCGAATGCGGTGGTTCCATTTGGAAATGTTCCATCTTCACGACCGTTAAATGTACTAACAGGAAGTGAATCACCTTTTTGACCATTGATTGGGTCAACAACATTTTTAATGAAATCTGGAAGTTTTTTATTGTCTTCTTTAGGAACAACTACTATGTTTTTCCATTCAGCAGGAATTGTAATTTCAATAACTTCACCACCGTTATCAACAGCTGCATAGTTCATGTTTACTATTTCCTCTCCTTTATTACCATAAGTTTTAAGGATTGCAGTTTTCATTTCTTTAACAGCATCTTGGTAAGGAATTACTTCAGCTACTTTAAAGAATGCAGACTGCATAATTGTATTGGTACGATTCCCTAATCCAATTCCATCAGCAATCTTAGTTGCATTTATGATATATGTTTTAATTTCATTTTCAGCAAGATATTTCTTCATATGATCTGGAAGACGATCTTTTGTTTCATCTACATCCCAAATACTATTTAATAGGAAAGTACCGCCTTTTCTCAGACCTTTAAGCATATCATATTTTTCAAGATATGCAGGAACGTGACAAGCTACGAAATTAGGAGTTCCCACTAAGTAATGTGAACGAATAGGGTTATCTCCAAATCTTAGGTGACTTATTGTAATACCACCTGATTTCTTAGAGTCATATGAAAAATATGCCTGACAATATTTGTCAGTTGATCCACCAATAATTTTAATGGAGTTTTTGTTAGCACCAACAGTACCGTCAGCACCTAGTCCATAAAATTTAGCTTCATAAGTACTTGCAGGAGCAACGCTTAACTCTGGTAATAATGGTAAGGATGTAAATTTAACATCATCAACAATACCCACTGTAAAACCTGTTTTGGGCTTTTTAGCAGCAAGGTTGTCATAAACACTAATAATCATAGCAGGAGTAGTATCCTTAGAGCTAAGACCATAACGTCCACCAATGATCATTGGTGAATTTTCTTTATCATAGAATAAGTCTCTGATGTCTAAATAAAGAGGCTCACCATTGGCACCAATTTCTTTAGTTCTGTCAAGTACAGCAATTCTCTTAACTGACTTTGGACAGGCTTTCATGAAGTATTTCTCTGAAAACGGTCTGTAAAGGTGAACGGTAATTAATCCAACTTTTTCACCATTTGCATTTTTATAATCAATAACTTCTTTGATTACTTCGGTAATTGAACCTATTGCAACGATTATATTTTCAGCGTTTTCATCTCCATAATATGTAAATGGATGATATTCACGTCCAGTTATTTTCTTGATTTCTTGCATGTATTCCTCAACTAGGTCAGGAATTCCATCATAGAATTTCGAAGAAGCTTCCCTTGATTGGAAATATACATCAGGGTTTTGTGCTGTTCCTCTTGTTACAGGATGCTCAGGATTAAGCGCGTTGTCTCTAAATCTTTGTAGTGCGTCATAATCAACAAGTTTTGCCATCTCATCCTGATCCATAGCTTCAACTTTCATTAACTCATGAGAAGTCCTGAAACCATCAAAGAAATGCATAAATGGTACTCTTGATTTAATTGCAGCTAAATGTGCAATACCCGCTAAATCCATAATTTCCTGAGCACTGCTGGTTGCTAACATTGCAAAACCAGTTTGTCTTGTGCTCATAACATCACTATGATCACCAAAAATTGAAAGTGCTTGTGCAGCTAAACTACGAGCACTTACGTGGAAAACTGCAGGTAATAATTCACCTGCCATTTTATACATATTAGGGATCATTAGTAGTAGTCCCTGTGAGGCAGTATAAGTGCTGGTTAAAGCACCTGCTTGTAGTGATCCGTGAACGGCACCTGATGCTCCTCCTTCTGATTGCATCTCTGCAACTTTAACTGTTTCACCAAAGATATTCCTCTTCCCACTAGCAGCCCATTGGTCAATGTATTCTGCCATATCAGAGGATGGAGTAATAGGGTAAATTGCAGCAACTTCGCTAAACATATATGCTATATATGCTGCTGCAAAGTTACCTTCACATGTTATAAAGTTTTTCTTTCTGTCCATGATTTATATATTTAGAAAGTAGTAAAATTGTTCTAATTAAGAATTCACGCGAAATTACTCATTTCGCGAAATTTTGATGCCTCTTTAAGTGATTACTTACGTTAAAATATGCAATTTAAAATCAATTTAGATTGTAAGAAGTTAAATGGGAAATGAAAATATCGTAATTTTACAGCCATCAATATTAATGCAATTAAATAAGTTTATATGGACCTGTCGACAAAATATTTAGGATTAGAATTAAAGAACCCAATTATCATAGGTGCAAGCAATCTTGTAACTGATCTTGGGACAATAAGAAAACTAGAAGATGCAGGAGCTGCTGCTATAGTTTATAAATCGCTATTTGAAGAACAAATCCATCTGGAGAATCTTGAAATGGATCAAACAATGGGAGGTAATGAAGAACGTCATGCCGAAATGTCATCGGGTTTTGATGATGCTTTTGATGGTGGTCCGGAAGATTTTCTTATGAACTTTGCAGAGGCAAAGAAAGCCGTTGATATACCTGTTATTGCTAGCTTAAATGCTATTTATGATGATACTTGGGAAGAGTATTCAAAAAAGCTTGAAGGTGTAGGTGCCGACGCAATTGAATTAAACTTTTATAACAACCCTAAAGATTTTGAATTAGAGGGTCGTTCTATTCTTAATTCAGAATTAGATATTATTGAAAAAGTAAAAGCGGCAGTTAATATTCCTGTTAGTGCAAAGCTTAGTCCATTCTATACTAACATCCTTTATACTGTTAGCGAAATGGATAAAAAAGGAATAGATGGTTTTGTATTGTTTAACAGACTTTTTCATCCTGATATTAATATTAACCTTGAAAAACTAAGTTTCCCATATAACCTTAGCTCAGAGTATGATGCAAGATTACCACTGCGTTATGTTGGATTATTATATGATAATATTAAAGCTGATATCTGTGCAAATAGAGGTGTGTTTACTGGCGAAGATGTAATTAAAATGATTCTTGCAGGTGCAAATGTAGTTGAAGTTGTAAGTGCTATTTATAAGCATGGACCACAGCAAGTTACAAAAATGCTTGAGGATATGGAAATTTGGATGGCCAATAAACAATATGAAACTCTTGAAGATTTTAGAGGAAATCTTTCTAAGAAAAATATTAAAGATCCTTATGCTTATCGTAGAGCGCAATATGTTGATATTCTAATGAAATCCTCAGAAATTTTTAAGGATTATCCAATATAGGTATATCAGAATAAAAAAAAGGCTGCCATTTATTCAAATGGCAGCCTTTTTTGTTTGTTGATTAAACTATTTTACCAGTGTAATTTGTGATAATCGAATTGTTGATTCTCTCCCCATGATCTTATCTTTAAAGCTAGCATATTAAAAATATCAAGATCATTTTCCTTAAACCATACCATAGCTTTTGGCTTGTTATGAATTGCTTCTGCAAGTAATACAAGTATATCATGCTCATATTTTCTTAGCCATTCATAAGCTTCCTTTTTATTATCGATGGCACCATCGAAGGCTGCCAAGTGCGCAAAGTTATTTTTCAATAACCAGCCAATTGCCTCTTTGCTACCTTTTATCCCACTGCTAAGGGCAGCTAATTCAGGATAACCATTTTCCAATAACCAGTTGTAAAACTCTTCACCCTCAGTACCCGGGGTAAAAGTCTCGCCAAAAGCAAGAATTATTTTAGCAGGATAGTCGAGCATAATATATCTCAATTACATGAAATACAAAAGTAAGATAATGCCGGAAATTCATCCGGCAATTATCTAGTTTATTTTAATAACGATCAATACAATTAAGATCTTCGAAAGCAGTTTTTAGTCTTTCAACCATTGATTGCTCACCAGCTCTTAGCCATTTTCTTGGATCGTAATATTTCTTATTTGGAATATCATCTCCATCAGGGTTTCCAATTTGTCCTTGTAGATATCCATGATGCTTTGCTTCATATTCACGAACACCATCCCATGCTGCCCACTGTGTGTCAGTATCAATATTCATTTTGATAACGCCATATGAAATAGCCTCTTTGATTTTTGCAGGTTCAGAACCTGATCCTCCATGGAAAACAAAGTTTACAGGATTGTACCCTTTATTATATTTTTCACTGATGTATGACTGTGAATTCTTTAGAATAGTTGGTTCAAGTTTTACATTACCAGGTTTATATACACCATGAACATTACCAAATGCAGCAGCAATTGTAAAGTTACCGCTAATTGCAGAAAGTACCTCATATGCTTGTGCAACTTCTTCTGGTTGTGTATATAATTTTGAACTGTCGATATCTGTATTATCAACTCCGTCTTCTTCACCTCCAGTGATCCCTAGTTCAATTTCCAGAGTCATACCCATTTTGCTCATTCTTTCAAGATATTTTGCGCAAATCTCAAGATTTTCTTCGAGCGGCTCTTCCGATAGGTCAAGCATATGTGAACTGAATAATGGTTTTCCTGTTTCTTTGTAATGAACTTCACCAGCATCAAGTAAACCGTCAATCCATGGCAATAATTTTTTTGCCGCATGATCAGTATGAAGAACTACGGGAATACCGTAAAGTTCAGCTAGCTTATGTACATGAAGTGCTCCTGATACTGTTCCCGCTATTGCAGCTTTCTCGCCTTCGTTTGACAATCCTTTACCAGCATAAAATGATCCACCACCATTGGAAAATTGAACTATTACTGGTGAATTAACAGCTTTTGCCGCTTCCATTACTGCATTTGAAGAGTTTGTACCCACAACGTTTACTGCAGGTAAAGCAAAGTTATTTTGCTTAGCGATATCGAAGATTGTGTTTAGGTCATCACCAAATACTACACCTGGTTTAACCTTATCTGAAATTCTTGTTGACATTGGTTTAATATTAGTTTCTAAGAGTTAGCAAAATTATGGTTATTTATGGTTTCATGCTACTATTTGTCAGAAGCAATCTGTTTTTTAGGTAAATATATTTTTCATGTAAAGGTGTGGCGCAATCGATATAGTAACAATTAAATGTCATTTTTGAAGAGATCTAGCTGTTTTTGTATCATGGTAATTAACTCATTTTTATTTATGGGCTTCGATATGTAGTCGTTGAAACCGGCATCAATATATTTATCCTTATCACCAGCCATTGCATATGCTGTTTGAGCGATGAATGGTATATTATTCGTCCATGGGTATTTCTTTCTTATCTCATTCATCAAGGTCATTCCATCCCAAGGAGAAGGTAGATTCATATCGAGTAACATAACATCGAACTTACTATTTTTGGAATCGGCTTCAGCCAGCTTTTTGAGTGCATCGTTCCCATCAATGGTTGTTGTTATTTCCCCGGTGTTTTTTAGCATCTTCTCAATAACCATACGATTCATGCGATCATCTTCAACAACGAATATGTTAATTTTCCCAAATACTGGAGCACTTGTCATAGATGTTTCTGGTGAATCTTCTTGTTCAGATTTATCTGATTTAAGATCTGAAACCACACCTGGGTTACCAATTGAACATGGGATATTAATTTTAACCGATGTTCCTCCGGGTTGTTTCGAGTTGATATCCAGAGAGCCATTCATTAATGTAATAAGTCGATGAGCAAGTATAAGTCCCAACCCCTGTCCTTGATAGGTTAATGAGCTTCCATGTTTTGAATAATCAAATGAATCGGTAAGAAGTTTCAAGGTTTCTTTATCAATACCGATTCCCTTATCCTTTATTTCAATGGTTGCTATATTGCTACTTTTATCAAATGTGGTAGATAGGGTTACGAATCCTTTACTAGTATATTGGATCGCATTATCCATAACTATATTCAATGACTTAATTAGATTTTCACTATCAGCAAAAACCTTAGGTAAAGATGACCCCATCTTAGTTTTGAAAATCAAACCCTTATCTTTTGCTTTAATAAGGAAGTCTTTTTCTACAGTAGCAACTAGCTCATTTAACTCACATGGGGTAATCTTCAACTCAAGTATATTCGCCTCTATACCTGATATATCAATTATATTTGTGATTAAACTCATTAGTTTTGCACCCGCTTCCTGAATGTTTTTAGCAAATTCATATAATTCCTCATTGCCCATTACTGCCAATTCTGTTTCCAGAATATTTGAGAATCCCATTATTCCGCTTAACGGTGTTCTTATTTGGTGACTCATTGTTCCAAGAAAAGCATTCTTAAGGTAATTTGCCTCTTCAGCTTTTTTCAAAGTCTTTCTCAGTTCGGATATAACATTACTGGTTTTCTCTAGTTCAATGGCTCGCTCATAGGTGCTTTCCATTATTGCTTGCTGTAACTCATCATTGAACTTTTGAAGTTTTAAGTTTGCTGATTCTAACTCTTGATTTTTTATGGTCTCGATTTCAGTCTGTTTCTTTTTTATACCATTTCTATAAATATAAAGAGCAATTAGTAACAACAGAGCAATAATAATTACAACAAAACTCATTATACTTAGTCCCAAAATGGTTGATTCTTCCGTATTATCATACCTGTCACCTAAATATTCATCCTTAAGAAGGTCATTTTTTTCTTGGTTAACTCTATTTAATATCTGGCTTTGAAGGTTTAAATAATAGTAAGCTGAATCATACTCGCCATTGTTTTCGTGTATTGTGGCCAGCAACTCATAAACCGTATATTTTTTCAGGGACGATGTTAAACTATCACTAAATTGAATAAACATTAATGCTTTTTCTGAAGCTTGGTTGGGATCTATCTGATAATAGTATAATGAAAGATTATAGTAAATATCACCCAAATCAGATTCGCTATCTGAGGTTAATCTATTCTCTAAACTATCAATAATTAATGCTGCCTTTGCGTTTGAAATAGGCATTGCTTTATCAATTTGTCCAATTGAACTTATCGAGATAAGCGTTACTAAAACAAAAGCTAGCGTTTTTGAGAGTTTCATATTAGTTTATGAGGTTTAACTACCAAAGATAAGATTTTTGGCAATGAATTAACATATGTAAAGAAGCATATTTTTAGATTTTTATATCTTTACGCGTTCAACTATAAATCCACAGTACTATAAAGTGCTTGTAAATCTGTATTTTAAATATTTTTTATGATTAAAAAGATACTTGTTGCGAACAGGGGAGAGATTGCCATAAGGGTAATGAGAAGTTGCAGAGAAATGGGTATTGAGTCGGTTGCAGTATATTCAGATGCTGACAGAACCTCAATGCACGTTCGTTTTGCAGACGAAGCCTTCAATATTGGCCCTGCCGCTTCTTCAGAAAGCTACCTAGTTATTGATAATATTATCGATGCTGCCAAAAAAAGTGGTGCCGACGCTATCCATCCCGGATACGGGTTTTTATCTGAAAATGCTGAATTTTCAGACAGATGTAAAAAAGAGGGAATAATCTTTATCGGACCATCATCTTACGCCATTGACACAATGGGAGACAAGATAACTGCCCGTAAGAAAATGCAGAGTGCTAGTGTACCTGTTGTGCCTGGTACCATTGAGCCAATTGTTGAGATTGATGATGCCGTTAAAGTAATAATGGAAATCGGTTTACCCGTAATGATTAAAGCCAGTGCGGGAGGTGGTGGAAAAGGTATGCGTCTTGTAACCAAAGAAGAGGACATTGTTTCTGCAGTATCATCTGCCAAATCAGAGGCTAAAGCATCCTTCTCAAATGATGCAGTATATATTGAAAAGTACATAAACTCCCCTCACCATATTGAATTTCAGATTGTTGCCGATAATCATGGGAATTGTGTTCATCTTTTCGAACGTGAATGTTCTGTACAACGTCGCCATCAAAAGGTGGTTGAGGAAACACCTTCACCTATCATGACTGATGCTGTAAGAACAGAAATGGGTAAACATGCGGTTGCCGCTGCCAAAGCTGTTAACTATTCAGGTGCTGGAACAATTGAGTTTATCGTTGATGATGACTTGAATTATTATTTTCTAGAAATGAATACTAGATTACAGGTTGAACACCCAATTACCGAAAGAGTTGTTGGAATTGATCTGGTTAAAACTCAGATAAACATTGCCAATGATTTACCATTGGAATTTAAACAAGAAGATTTAAAACAAACCGGACATGCCATCGAGGTTAGAATATATGCAGAAGATCCGGATAATAATTTTATGCCAAACCCTGGCAAGATTGAACATATGACCGAACCATTGGGACTTGGAGTAAGACATGATGGATATGTATATACAGGATATGAAATACCTATTCATTATGATCCAATGATCTCAAAATTAATTGTTTGGGCCTTAACTAGGTCAGAGGCTATCGATAGATTACGCAGGGCCCTTTATGCATATAAGATTACAGGAATTAAGACCTCGATTCCTTTCTTAAACAGAATTCTTGACGTACCTGATTTTGTTAATGGTAAGTATAATACACACTTTATTCAGGATAATGAGAAATATTTGAAACCGGTTAAAAATGCACCTCAAAGACTAAAAGATATGGTCGCCATTGCTGCATTTGTTGATCACTTGGATAACCTTGAAAACTTTAAAGATCAGAGGTATTGTAAACCTATGGATGGAAAGTGGAAGGCATTTGGTAGAAAAAGGAATGTTATACGTTTATAATCTTAACAATAGCGAAATATGAGTTACGAAATAAAAGTTGATGATAAAGTATCCGATATCAAAGTTTTGAGTAAGGATAATAACATAATGGAAATTGCTGTTGGTGACAACACGTATAAAGTTGACATTGTTGAGGTTGAAAATGGTATTTACTCAATTATTTATGAAGGAATTTCCTATAATATTGAGCTAATCTCAAAGGACAAGAAAAACTATCATGCCACAACCCTTTACAATTCTTTTGATGTTGATATAATCGATGCTGAAACACGATATAAAAATAGCAGAAAATCGTCTGAGGATGATGATCACGCCTATATTTCAACACCTATGCCAGGGAAAGTTGTTAAGGTATTGGTTAAAGAAGGAGATAAGGTTAAAGGTGGTGATACTGTAATCGTTGTTTCAGCAATGAAAATGGAGAGTGAATATAAAGTGGTTAAGGATCGTACAATTACTAAGGTGCTAGTTAAAGAAGGGGACAATATTGAGGGCGATCAGCCATTGATAATGTTAGATTAAAAATACCCTCAATATTAATTAATTTGAAGAAAATATAAGATATGTCTCTGAAATCAAAAATAGAAATACTAGAAGAAAAAAGTAAGTCAGCTGAACTTGGCGGAGGCCAGAAGCGAATTGATAAACAACATAATGCAGGTAGACTAACTGCAAGGGAAAGAATAGATAAGTTACTTGATTCTGGAACTTTCGTAGAAATCGATAAGTTTGTAACACACCGATGTACAGATTTTGGTATGGAAAAGAACAAACCACTCGGTGATGGTGTTGTTACTGGATATGGTAAAATCGAAGGAAGATTAATGTATGTATTTGCACAGGATTTTACTGTAGCAGGTGGATCATTGAGTCGTGCAAATGCCGACAAAATCATTAAAATAATGGACCTTGCCATGAAAATGGGTGCACCTGTTCTTGGACTTAATGACTCAGGTGGAGCCAGAATCCAGGAAGGTGTTGAGAGTTTAGCAGGATATGCAGATATTTTTTATAGAAATGTTCGGAGTTCAGGCGTAATACCTCAAATTTCAGCGATCTTAGGTCCATGTGCCGGAGGTGCAGTATATTCACCTGCAATAACAGATTTTATACTGATGGTTAAAGAAACCTCATTTATGTTTGTTACAGGACCTGATGTTATTAAAACGGTTACTAATGAGGATGTTACCATGGAAGCTCTTGGTGGTGCCATGACTCATAATAAACAATCAGGAGTGGCACATTTTACTGCTGAGAATGATGAACAGGCAATGATGATGTTAAGGGAATTAATGAGTTTCCTACCTTCTAATAATATGGAAGACCCTCCACAGAAAGTATGCACAGATGATCTTGAAAGAGTAGAACCAAAATTAGATGATATCATTCCTGTTGATCCAAATAAGCCATATAATATGTTTGATATTATTATGCCTGTGATTGACAATAATCATTTTCTTGAGGTACAGCCACACTATGCTCAGAATATTATAGTAGGATTTGCACGTATAGCAGGTAAGCCTGTGGGAATTGTTGCAAATCAGCCATCAGTTTTAGCGGGAGTTCTTGATATTGCAAGCTCCCAAAAAGCAGCACGCTTTGTGAGATTTTGTGATTCTTTTAATATTCCTCTTATTACTTTTGAAGATGTTCCCGGGTTCTTACCTGGTACTGCTCAGGAATTTGGTGGAATTATTAAGCATGGAGCAAAACTTCTATATGCCTTTGCCGAAGCAACGGTACCTAAGATTACCATAATTACACGTAAAGCTTATGGAGGTGCTTATGATGTAATGTCGAGTAAGCATATTGGTGCTGATGTAAATTATGCCTATCCAACAGCAGAGATTGCGGTTATGGGCCCTGATGGAGCCGTAAATATTATTTATCGTAATCTGCCAGAGGATGAACGTAAAGAAAAGGTTGATGAGTATCGTGCTAATTTTGCCAGTCCTTATAAGGCAGCAGCTTTAGGTTATATTGATGAGATTATTTACCCTCACGAAACAAGAAAGAAAATTGTTCAAGCACTGGATATGACCAAAAATAAAACTGATAATACACCTCCTAAAAAACATGGAAATATACCATTATAATTAACTGTAATTAATACAAAAAAATAGAGCCGCTCGGTAAACCGGGCGGCTCTTGTCATAATAATAAATCTCTAATATTATCCAATGAAACTTGTTTTGGTTGATTCAGGGATTTAGAGCGACCACTAATCTATTTTATTACAATGAATTTCTTGATTTGATATGCACCATTTTCAGTCCTAACACTGATAAAATACTGACCTTCTTTCATGTCCCGAGTATCAATATTGTGTGTTTCTTGCATACCACTTCCTATTCCTTGAATGGTTACGATATCCTGTCCTAATAAGTTCTGAGCTGATATTGTATAGCTTTCATTAACTAAAACAGCAAAATTCACTTTTAGGATATCTGACACGGGATTAGGATAAACCGTTAATTCTGAAGCAAAGATTTCATCAATACTTGTACAATCATCAATTGTTACTTCTATTTCTTCAGAAGCTCCAGAGCAATCATTACCTATTGATTCAACTACCTGAACTGTCCCAATACCAGCTTCTCCCCATAATATATTAATCATGTACGTACCTGCTCCTGATATTATTTCACCACCGGTAACAGTCCATTCATAAGTACTTCCTGTGTTTTCAGTAGTTGCATATTCAGCTTCATCTTCGTCACACACCAATGTTAAACCAACTACCTCTGGAGATGGAGATTCAGAAATCGTAATTTCAAGTGGAGTTGATTCATTTCCAACTCCACAATCGTTACTTCCGTTTGTAGTTAAACTTGCAACTCCGCTATAATCTGTTGCCCATTCAATTGAAATGTTTTCACCACTACCGATAATAGTTCCGGCATCTACAGGTGTTAGATTCCAATAAATTGTGTCGGAAGAAAAAATAGGGTCTGTTGTGTAATCTGTGGTTGTGCCAGCGCAAGCAGCATCTGGCCCTTCAGGAGTATATCCTGGTTCAGGTACAAACTCTACGAATATATATGGCGTTCCAACCATATTCTCTGAACAGACGCCAGTTGTGCCTGTTACTGTGTAAATTCCTTGATCTGTTTGTTCTCCAAAACTTATTGAGTTGCCAGTGCCTGCAACGATGATTCCGGTAGTAACATCTTCTAAGAATAATTCATAATCTACTCCTGTTTCTGATCCATCTAATGTAATTTCAATTCCTGGATCGCCTGAGCAATAACCACCTCCATCACTTAATACAAATGCCTCTGGAGTCATATTTAGTGTACAACTTAATTCTGATGACCAAGGGCTGTAGCCGCACATATTGTTAGCTTTTACTTTTATTGTATAAGCACCATTGAAGCTATTATCTGAAATAAAGGTTCCTGTAGTACCTGATCCGCTTATTGAACCTGCACCCGCAGGTAGAACCTCCCAATAATACTCATCGGCTCCAGCAACAGGTTGTGTAGTATAATCCTCGGTAGAACCAGCACACATAGTTGTTATTCCTGTTGGTTGATCAGGAGCAATAGGATCTTCTACTACAGTAATCATATCAGCAATTAATTCTGTACTTGTACTTGTTCCATCACTTACTTCAAGAGTAACATCATATACACCTGGAGTATTATATGTTATGGTAGGGTTTTGATCAGTTGATGTGGCAGGAGTCCCTCCTTCAAATGTCCAGTTCCATGAAGTAATTGAGCCAAGTGACATGTCAGTGAAGTCAACTGTGTTTCCTGTACAAACGCTGTCAACACTAGAGATGAAATCAGCACCAAATTGTGCTTCTTTGGTAATAATCGCTCCTTGTGATCCGCATGTGAAAAGAGCTGAACTTTGCACTTCTCTTATTCTGTAAAGACTTGAAGTACCGGTACCATTATGCTCAAATGCCCATGTGGCCCCAAAGTCGGTTGTTACATAGATATTCTCATCGGTTCCACCAATATATGCTGTTCCATTGCTAAGGGCAAGTGCTCCATAAAAGTTTTCATATCCAGTGGTATAAGTTGACCAAGTGGATCCGCCATCAGTTGTTGCAAACATTTTTTCTTCAGCACCTACAACACCGAAATTCACATCTGCAAAATCAACTCCAAAGAGGAGGGCAGGTAAGGTATACTTAACGGTCCAAGTATAACCTCCATCTGTTGATTTATGAACTTTAGCATCAGTTCCAACTGCATAGATTGTATTTTGATCACCATAGCTTAGTCCCATAATTGAAGCATTATCCATTCCTGATGTACATGGAGTCCATGTGTTTCCCCCATCAGAAGTGATAAATACTGATTGGTCAGTACTAGCGTTCATAGAAGCAACAGCAACACCGTTATTGGCATCCCAAAATTCAACATCCTTATAATACCATGCTCCTGCACCTGTATTAATTGGAGTCCAAGTTGTTCCACCATCTGTTGTTTTAATGAAATAGTCATTCCATCCGGCTGCAAAACCTACAGTTTCACTGATAAACCAAATGCCTTGAAGACCGTCTATTGTGCCTGATGTTGGTAGTATCTCCACCCAGTTGTCGCCACCATCTGTTGTTTTAACGATAACTCCGTCAGCATTATAAGTATATTGCATTCCACATGCATATCCCACTGTGCTTTGACTTGGAGGAAATGTCATTCCAAATAGAATAAATGTTGTTCCTGTGCTTGATACATAATTCCATCCTTGCGCAGTAACATGACTCACAAGAACTGTAACTATTGCCAATAATGTTAAGATTTTCTTCATAATAATATTATTTATGGTTTTGGTTTTCTGAATTGTCGTCCTTAGCCCGTTCAAATGACTCATATATTTTTTTTAGTGCACTTGATTCGTCTTTCTTGGATTCAATAAGCTTTTCAAGTTTTTCAGCCAATGAATCATCTGTATTATTCTTTTCTTCTGACATTTTGTAATTGTTTGGTTTTTTCTAATTACTCTGCAAAAGAACTACCCTTAATATGAATTGTCATGCTTTTAGAGAATACAATAGCCATACCTGTGTATTACATCGACCATACATAAGGTGGTAAATATCAGCAATACAGCGGTTTAGTATATTTGGAATTATGGATGGAAATATGAGCTAAGCTTCAATAAATCGCTCTTTTTTAGAAAATAATATGGATAAACTACATTTTTGTAAGAAAAGCCACAAGATTATCATCCGAATTAAGATCGAGTTTTTTGCGTAATCTATATCTGGCAACGGTGATACTATTAATGGATTGATATGTGATTGCAGCAATTTCTTTGGTGGTCATATTTAATCTGAAAAAGGCACACAAGCGTAATTCATTTGGGGTAAGGTCGGGATATACTGTGTTTAACTTCTTATAAAAACCAGTATACACTTGCTGGAACCTTACTTCAAATTCTTCCCATGAAATCATGGTGGAGTTCGACTCTAACTCTTTAATAAGTTCGGTCATTATTTTCTTATTCTCAGCTTTTGCGTCAAGTCGGGCAACTTTAAGTTTTTCGGCAATGCTAATGATAAACTCATTTTTCCGGAGGAGATACATAACATAGGTTGTTAATTCCTTATTTGTATGCTCAAGCTTAATACTTAGCTTATCTTTCTCCAGTTCTGTTTTACGCTTTTTTGTTTTCTCCAACCTAAGAAGCAGAATGAGTATTATAAGTACAAGAAATAATCCAACGCTAATAATTATATAAATTAGATTTTTACTTTTTTCATTTTGAATTTGAATCTTACGCTGTAATTCCTCTTCCTTAAGCTGGGCATTAAACTCATGTTGCATTTCAAATTCAGTAAGTTTACGAACACTTTCCTCATTGAAATTTGAATCGGAATACTGTTTAAAAACCTGATAATATTCCAATGAAGTTTTGTGGTTATTAAACATATTATAATACTTGCTCAAGTATTCTGATGCATAGGCGATCAATCTATTTTGATGAGTATTCTTTGCAATATTATATCCATCAAGTAGATAATCTATGGCTTTCTCGTGATTATTTAAGTTTAGATGGGCAATACCAAGATTAATATAGGTTTCTGCAAGAAAAAATGATTTAGAGCCTGATACGATAACCTCCAATTTTTTCTGAAGTTTTAAGCTACTATCCAATTGTTCGATGGCACTTTTGTTATTACCCAGGTGTAGCTCAAGTAATCCAAGTTTAAAAAGAGAGTGTGCCATACCTTCGATGCTATTACACTCGCTAAATAATTCGTAACCAGCCCTATAATAGGTTTTTGCTATTTCGTCCTGCCCTAATTTAACGTATATGGAGCCTATGTTAGTGGTGGTACCTGCAACATTCATTGTGTCCTTCTCTATTTTGAAAAGATCCAGAGCCTGTGAATATAGGTTTAGTGCTTTTTCAGCATTGTTTGTGTTAAGGTAAACTACTCCCAGATTGTTATAAAGATTTGCCAATTTACCTGTATATCCAGTTTGTTCAGATATTTCAATCCCAAATAAATAGTACTTCATTGCCTCAGCATAATTATCCTTTTCAATATACCTGTTACCAATGGAAAGATATATGGAAACAAGTTCCTTGGGATTACTATCATCAATATATTCTTTTGCTTTCTTGAAGTAAACTTCTCCTGCAGTTATACTATCTTGTAATATGGCATAGTCACCTAGGTACGTGTATATAAGACCAAGAAATGAGTCAGCATTAGTGTTATTAGCCAAAAGCAGAGCTTTATTTGTGATATCGATTGCTTTATCAATATCATCGGCTTTGTATTGTTTTCCTATTAGTAGGTAGATCTCAATCTTTTTGTCAATTTCATGAGTGTTTTCGAGCTCTAACTCAAGACTATCAATAATTGTTTGTGATTTTGCCGAAAACCAAAACGCACAAACCATTGAAAAAAGTAATATTGATATTTTAATAGATTTTGTCAAGGAGAGTTTTTCTTATTGTCAAAAATAATGATAATTATTGACTACATAAAAAAAGGGCTTATGGAATACCATAAGCCCTTGAGTTTTTTATCAACTTGATGACTTATTCGTCTTCTTGTTGTGATTCTTCGTATTCTTTCAGTAGTTGATTTTGAACATCTGTAGGTACTTGTTGATAATCAGCATATACTGAGCTAAATGTACCTCTACCTGATGTAATAGCACTCAATGATGTTGCATACCTTGTCATTTCTGCTGCAGGTATCCTGGCTCTAATTACCTGATTTCTACCAGCTGCATCCATACCCATGATAATACCACGACGTCCCTGAAGGTCCGTCATTGCAGCACCCATCATATCTTCAGGTACTCTGATTTCCACATCATTAATTGGCTCCATAATCTTTGGGCCTGCTGCTTTAAAAGCAGTACTAAACGCATGGCGACCAGCAAGCTTAAATGAAATCTCATTTGAATCTACAGGGTGCATTTTACCATCATAGATATAAACGATAATATCACGAGCGTAAGAACCCGTCAAAGGTCCTTCAGTCATTCTTTCCATCAATCCTTTAAGGATAGCTGGTTGGAATCTTGCATCAATTGCACCACCAACGATACAGTTATTTACAACTAATTTACCACCCCAAGGCATATCATGAACATCAGTTCCACGTACAGGAATATCTGTTGGATTTTTATAACCCTCAAAATATGGCATAATTCTTAAATGAACTTCACCAAATTGTCCTGATCCACCTGATTGTTTTTTATGGCGATAATCAGCATTTGCTGTTTTGGTAATAGTTTCGCGATAAGCGATTTTTGGAGCAACTGTTTCAATATCGATTTTATGAATATTTGACAGATACCATTTTATTGTATTTAAATGGAATTCACCTTGAGTTTTAACAAGAAGTTGTTTTAACTCCCTAGAATATTCAATAATAATTGTTGGGTCTGTACGATGCATTTCATGAAGAACTGATCCTAATTTCTCATCATCAGAACTATTTACAGGACTCATTGCAACAGTGAAAATGTCAACTGGCAAAGTAAGAGGTTCAAAACCTGCATCTGAATGTTTAGGATCCATCAATGAATCGCTGGTTTTAACATCTTTAAGTTTGATTGTTACTGCAATATCTCCGGCAAGTACCGTATCAACTTTTTCGCGGTTTTTACCATTAAGGATGAAGAATTGAGTAAGACGCTCTTTATTTCCGGTTCGTGGATTAATAAGGTCCATGCCTTCAGTAACTGCTCCACCATATACTTTGAAGAAGGAAACTTCTCCTAAGTGTTGTTCAATGGATGTCTTAAATACAAATAATGCAGGAGTTTCATCAACGCTACATGTATAAGCTACACCGTCGGTTGTTTTTCTTTCTGCCATTACAACTGGTGAAGGGCATGAATTAGTAATAAAATCCATAATTCTTGTGGCACCAATTCCGTGTTTTGCTGAAGAACACATTACTGGGAAAATAGATCTGGTAATAAGACCTAAACGTACACCTTCTCTCATTTCTTCGAGGGTAAGTGTATCATTCTCAAAATATTTTTCCATTAAAGCTTCATCACCTTCAGCAGCATTCTCAACTAGTGTAAGGTGTAGTTCATCTGCTTTATCTTTTTCTGAATCAGGTATATCTGTGATTTCTGGTTCACCACCTTCTTCATTGAATTTCAATTGTTTCATTAGGATAAGGTCAATAATTGTATTGAAACCTTCCCCTGCATTAACAGGATATTGAACAACGGTTACTTTCTCACCAAAATAATCTTTAAGGGCAGTAATTGTTTCATTGAAATTTGCACCCTGATGGTCAAGTTGGTTTATACAAAAGAAAGTTGGAGAGTTTGCAATTTCAGTTTGTCTCCATGCAGTTTCAGTAGTAGCTTCAACGCCACTCTGACCATTGATCATAAATAAAGCTGTGTCGCAAACATTTAATGCTGCAGCTGTATCACCTACGAAATCAGAGAAACCAGGAACATCAATAAGGTTAATCTTATTATTGTTGTAAACGGAGTATAATAGTGTTGACTGAACTGAATGCTGACGATCAATCTCAATTGGTCTGTAGTCAGATGTAGTGTTTTTGTCATCTACACTTCCTCTTCTGCTTATTGTTTTACCTTCAAAAACTAAGGCTTCCGCCATTGTAGTTTTACCTGATTTTGCACCTCCGATAAGTGCAATATTTCTAATGTCTTTAGTTTCGTAAACCTTCATCCTTAAGTTGTTATTACGATTGAAAATTAATTTTTACCTAATGCAAGCAAACAGTGCTCTATGAAATATGCCTATTGCAGTGTAAAATTCAAACTGTTAGTTAGTTAGCACATTCTAAAATTAGGTGCGCAAATGTAGCAAAATATATTTAACTTGTCGAATATTAGCCGCTATTTATAAGTGGTCTAATGTATTAAATGTCGCAAGTAATATGAAATGCTCACCAGGGAACTCAATAATCTAGTAGCTTTTGATTTCATTTCTGATGATATCCCAATTTTTATTGGAAATTTTAGCCCCGATATTCTTTATAACAGTTGATGCTAGAAGTGATCCAATTCTTCCTGATTTATAATGGTCAAAATTAACCGACAATCCATAAAGAAAACCAGCTGCGTATAAGTCGCCTGCACCTGTAGTATCTATGGGTGCAATTTTCTCTACCGGTACGATTGTTATCTGATCTCCCTGTTTAATCATGGATCCGTCACCACCAATTTTGACAATGGCTATATCACATACCTTTGAGATACTTTCAAGTGCTTGTTTAGGCTCTAAACCAGTAAATGCAGTTGCTTCTTCTTCATTTGCAAAAACAATATCAACATATTTTTCAACCATTTTGTGTAGGAATTCCAAATTGTCTTCAACCACATTATAACTTGCAAGGTCGATTGATACCTTTAGCCCATTATCCTTTGCCATTTTAAGAATAGCCTCTAACAGTTTATGATTCTGGACAAGATATCCTTCAACATGAATTATGTCGGATCCTTTAAATTTTTCTGCTTCAAGACTGCTTGCTGAAAGTTCAATTGCAGCACCTAAGAATGTTCCGAAAGTACGCTCACCGTCCTTACTTATCATGGCATTTGATATACCTGATGGTGATTCGCTTATGATGAGGTGAGGAGTTATATTGTTGTCGACCAAGTCTTTATGAAAAAAATCTCCTGTTTTATCTTTACCAATTGTACCAATGAAAGCAGTTTCAGCCCCTAATTTAGCTAAACCATGAATGGTATTTGCTGCGGATCCACCTGAAGCCATGTTTTTCTCTAAGTCTTTGCTTAGTTCTTGTATTTCAGCAGATTTTTCAGCGTCAACAAGTTGCATACTACCTTTTGGGAGGTTTAAAGATGCTAATAGTTCATCATTTTCCAGTTGGGTCAATACATCAACAAGAGCATTGCCAATACCTAATATTTTTGTCATTTAAATAAATTTTTGTGCAAAAGTAACATTTATTTGAGGACAACCTTAGCTGTAGTTACACCCTTTCCAGTGATGATTTTTAATATATAAAAACCTGGAATTACACCCTCAAGTTCAATTGTAGCCATGCAATCTTCACCACAAACTATATCACTATCATGATAAACCTGTTGTCCTTGTGTATTGAACAATTTCAATTGTATATCTTTCTCAACAGTATTGAACTTAACATTAAA
>CALCGQ010000087.1 GCA_937901015.1 uncultured Bacteroidota bacterium
CTTTTACAGGATACATCTCTGACGATGCTATGCAAATAACCATTGAACCAAACGAGGATCTTCGGGAACATCAACAATATTTATTGGAATTATTGCCGTCAAATCTTATGGATTATGATGATAACATAATGGATTATAGCGAAGCTACATACTTTACAACAAGTACATTGGTTGATATCAGCACACATAATTCGGTAGAAGAAATACGATTCTATCCATCACCAATGAAGGATTATCTTAACATAATTCTGCCTAAAACAGAGATATATAACATAACGATGTACAATGTATCTGGAAATATAATTTTTGAATATACCTCCGTATCCAATGGTATTAAGATAATTACCGATCAACTCCCGGCAGGATTATATTTAGTCAATGTTGCTGATCATAAGGGTGATATCACATCAAAAAAGATTATTAAGCAATAGTCAATGTATATCTAGTATGCTAATAATTCGATTTTTAATCTGTGTAAAGTTTACACTCTACTCAGGTTAATAACTATCTTTGCGAGGATTATAATAACTCCACCAGAATGAAATTATACGAAGGTAATATCATCACTAAATTACCCCAAACAGGTACCTCAATATTTGCTGTAATGTCTCAATTGGCAAATGAGCATAATGCAGTTAACCTAAGTCAGGGTTTTCCTGATTTTCCAATATCAGAAGAACTTGTTGATATGGTAACTCACTATATGAAAGATGGTTACAATCAATATGCTCCCATGCCTGGAGTACCTGCCTTAAGAAGTATGATTAGCCAGATGTTTAAACAAAATCATGGAGCTGATTATGATGCAGATAATGAAATCACAATAACTGCAGGTGCCACACAGGCAATATACACGGCAATTTCAGCATTTATTACCAAAGATGATGAGGTTATTATATTTGAACCATCATATGATTCATATGCGCCTTCTGTAACAGTAAATGGTGGGCTAGTAAAATATGCAAGATTACAATACCCTGATTATAGTATAAACTGGGATGAGCTACCCAGAATGATTTCCAGTAACACAAGAATGATTATCCTAAACTCACCACATAACCCAACGGGAAGTGTGATAAGTGAAGATGATATGAAACGGCTTGAAACTCTTATAAAAGGAAGGGATATAATCCTGCTAAGTGATGAAGTATACGAACATCTGATTTTTGATGGACTTCAGCATCAGAGCGCTTCACGTTTTCCTGATCTTGCAAATCAAAGCCTTATTGTTGGCTCTTTTGGTAAAACATTCCATACAACCGGGTGGAAAACTGGTTTTATATTAGCACCCAAGAAACTGACAACCGAATTTAGAAAAGTTCATCAGTTTGTAGTATTTGCTGTTAATACACCAATTCAACACGCTGTTGCTGAATATTTGAAAAATCCTGATAATTATAATTCGTTAGGAAGTTTCTATCAACAGAAACGAGATTACTTTTTGGAAGCAATAAAGGGATCCAAATTTAAACCCCTTGCATGTCACGGAACTTATTTTCAGCTTCTTGACTACAGTGCCATATCAGATGAACCCGAAATGGAAATGGCTAAGAGATTAATCACCGAATTTGGAATAGCTTCTGTTCCAGTGTCTCCTTTTTATCGTACCCATGAAAATAATAAAACTCTTCGCTTCTGTTTTGCGAAGAAAGAATCAACCCTAAAAGAAGCAGCTGATATATTATGCAAGATTTAAAAATACTTGCTATTCAGGCCAATTTGTTTTGGGAAGATCCCGAAAGAAATAGAGATGAATTTGGAATCAAAATCAACAAGAATTTTGATAACCATAACCTTATAATTCTGCCAGAAACATTTACCACCGGTTTTCCCGTTGATCCTCATAGATTTTCTGAAACCATATCTGGATCAACTGTTTCCTGGATGAAAGAAATTGCTAATAAATATAATACTGTAATTACCGGTACAGTGCTAATACAATCAGGTGATAAATATTCAAATACACTCATATGGATGAATCCAGACGGGAGTTTTAATACTTATAAAAAACGTCATGTTTTTTCCATGGGAGGAGAGCACGAAAAAATAACTCCGGGTGATCAAAAGCTAATTATTGAGTACAAAGGATGGAAAATCAGACCAATGATATGCTATGACCTTAGGTTTCCAGTATGGTGTAAAAACACATATGATGAAGGTTTTGAATATGATTTAGCAATTTTTGTTGCCAATTGGCCTGCTGTTAGAAGTTATCCTTGGAAAACATTACTTCTTGCTCGAGCACTAGAGAATCAATCATATATAATTGGTGTAAATAGAGTGGGTAAAGATGGACCTGGTATTTCCTATTCGGGAGATTCAATGATTGTTGATGCGAAAGGAATTGTGCTATACCAAGGACAGGAAAATAGTGAAGAATCAATATCCGTTACCCTTAATCATACGGAATTAATAAGGTTCAGAAAAAAGTTCAATGTGGGACCAGATTGGGATAGTTTTACAATCCACTAATCAAAGATACTTCAAACTAGTTTAACCATTTCTGAAGATTATCACTTAGCTCTTTTGGGGCAACGGGTTTCGTGATAAACCCTTTCATACCAGCCTCTTCACAATCTCTCTTTGATTTCTCAAGAACATTTGCAGTCATTGCCAGAATTATTGGCGCCTTTCTAGGAAGATCATCGAAGAACGTAAGTATCTTTTTTGTTGAATCCAATCCATCCATTTCTGGCATTTGCACATCCATTAGTACAAGGTCATAATCTTTTTTCTTGCAGGCTTCATAAGCCTTAAGTCCGTTTTCAACCACATCAGGAATAATTCCCATATTCTTTAGAATACTAGTTGTAACCTTCTGATTGATCAGGTTATCTTCAGCAACCAAAACTTTTGCATTCTTGAAAACAGGTAGTTGAATTTTTTTTAATTCATTTGAATTAGTTCTTTTTTCTTCTCTTGCTCCAACTGCTTTAAATAATGCTTGTAATAATTTGTTCTCTCTGGCAGGTTTAAGAATACTGGAACTGAACAATTTCTTTTCTTGATCATCAAACTCAACACCAATAGATGACAATAGAATTAAGGGCAGGTTTTTTCCGTTTTCTAACTTTCGTATTTCCTTAGACACAATTATACCTGAAGTATCAGGCATTTGCATATCAACAATGGCAAAATCATAGTTATTATCGCTAATTTTCTCAAGTGTATCTTGGTACTTATCAGTTGAGGTAACATTAAATCCATAATTATTTAACTGACCTGTCAAGATCTTCAAATTTGTTAAGTTATCATCAAGGATAATGACTTTCTTGCCTCTAAATACAGATGTATCAGGCTGTTTTTTATTCCTTAATTTGTCCAGATCCTCTTCGGCAACAATTGTAAAATAGAATATTGAACCTAAGCCTTCTTCCGACTCAGCCCAAATTTTTCCTCCCATAAGATCTACAAGTTGCTTTGATATAGCAAGCCCAAGACCTGTTCCTTCAAATTTTCGGCCATGTGAGGTATCTACCTGTGAAAATGATTCAAATAAAGACTCGATTTTTTCCTTTGGAATACCTATTCCTGTATCCCTAATTGCAAATTCAATAAGATGAGCATTGTTTCCCTGCTTTGTACTGATAATCGACAGCAATATCTCACCAGATAATGTAAATTTAATTGCATTATTTACCAGATTAAGCAGTATTTGCTTTAATCGATTTGGATCACTAATAATATATCTGGGCACATTTGGATCAATCTTATGAATTAACTCTAATTCTTTTATGGTTGCTGATGCAGAAAGTAAAGTAAAAACTTCTTCAACGCAATGAACTAAATCGAATCCTGTTTTTTCAATCTCCATTTTACCCTGTTCTAACTTCGAGAAATCAAGGATATCATTAATTACAGTAAGAAGGTTTTCACCACTTATTCGGATGGTATTTACATAATCCTCCTGCTCTTTATTCAAATCTGTTTGCTGAAGTAATCCTGTCATTCCAATTACTCCATTCATTGGAGTTCTAATTTCATGGCTCATATTTGCCAGAAAGTCGGCCTTGGCCCTAGCTCCTACTTCTGCCCTCAATTTTGCCTGCTTAAAATATGTAGCAAATCTATATGACAGTATCAATGATTGGAAAAAGAAGAACAAAATGTACCCAAAAAATGATACATAAGGAAAGGTTCCAATATATCCCATGTAATTAAGTATACTTAGCATTAGTACTGTGAATATGACAATAATACTAATCAATGCATATGTGGAACCATCTCTTTTATGAATGGCAGCAAAAACTATAATAAAGCTTCCATAGAGTATGTAAATCACAAGTATTATTAAAAATGGATTTACTGTAAGTGTAAAAATATAACCAGGTAATAGGATTGTTATTCCAACAAATACCAATGTGATGATTTTTAATAATCCTGCAAAAACTTTATTTGTTTCTTTGGGATAAACTGATTGCAGAAACTGCATAAAGAAATACGCACTTAAGAATAATGCAATATATTCGGCTCTGGTTGTGATATTCCAGCTTACATCAGGAATAATATTATGTAAAAAATAATTCCCATAGCCAATAATACGGTAACTAAATGTTAAACAGAACATTGCGAAATAAAAAACTGCTCTATCCTGCCTCCCAAAGAAAAATAGTCCAAGAAAAAACAACCCCCCCATTATTAATGCACCAGTGAGAAGTAGATCAATGCCCAACTCAAATTCTCTTTCTTTTTCTAGTATCAAACTTGTACCTAATATTGGAGCAATTGCCGCACCACCTTTACTGTGATAGAAATTTGATATCTGTAATATGAATTCCAGTTTTGTGGAATCTGGAGCGAAGGTTATGGTTGTTGGTAATAAGTGTGGCCGCTGTTCAATTTTGGAAGTGCCGACTTCTCCATTGTAGGCTATTACTCTTCCGTTTAACCATAGTTTATAAGACGTATAATAGTCGGGCAACCTAATTGCCAGCAAATCATGTGTTGGTTCAATGTTTACTACTAATCTGTATGTGGCAAAACCAAAACTGGTGAACTCACCAAAAGAATCAGGAATCTGTGACCATAATAGCGGAAAATGCGGATACAAAGGCTTCACTAGTGTTGGGAAATCATCAGGTGACATAAGCGTTTCCCAGTAAAACTCCCAATCTCCTTCAAGCACTATACTTCCATTGTTAGCGAAATTCCAAGTACTTAAATCTAATGATCCCTTATTAATTTCAGGGTGTACAGGTTCAATCTTAACCGTGGCAAATATGGTTGAGTTTGCGATAAATAATACGCATACTATCAAACATATTTTCAGATGGTTAAGCATAATATATAATTATGTTATCATTCAATTGCTTGCAATTGTTGAAGTTTAAAATATACTCCATTAAGCGAAATAAGTTTCGAATGTGATCCTCTCTCAACTATTTCACCATTCTTTAATACGATTATCTCATCAGCATGCTGAATTGTAGATAGTCTATGGGCTATTACAACTGTTGTTCTGTCTTTCATAACATTGAACAATGCATTCTGCACCAGTTGCTCCGATTCAGTATCAAGCGAGGATGTTGCTTCATCCAAAATTAATATCGGAGGATTTGCAAGAACTGCCCTTGCAATGCTCAATCTCTGTCGCTGACCTCCAGATAACTTCATTCCACGATCACCAATATTTGTTTGATAACCATTTTCGGTCTCCATAATGAACTCATGGGCATTGGCAATCTTTGCTGCCTCAATTACCTCTTCTTCTGTTACCTTTTTGTCTCCGAATGCAATATTATTAAAAATACTGTCATTAAACAAGATACTCTCCTGTGAAACAATACCCATTAATCCTCTGGAATCATCAATTTTAAGATCTCGGATATTTATCCCGTCAATCAATAACTCTCCTTCTGAAACATCATAAAACCTAGGTAATAAATCGGCCATTGTAGATTTTCCACCACCCGACTCACCAACTAAAGCTATTATTTTACCCTTTTCTATTTTTAAGTTTACACCTTTAAGAACATATTCATTTTCATACTTAAAGCTAACATCCTTGTACTCAATGTTACTATCGAATGAGCTTTTTGATATGGCATTGGGCTTTTCTTCTATCACTTCCTCAGCATCAAGAACTTCAAAAATTCTATCTGCAGAAGCAATTCCTTTTTGGATGCTGAAAAAACCTTGAGCAAAAGCTTTAGCCGGTGGAATAATCTGCGAAAACACTACAATATAGGTAATAAAATCAGCAGCCTGAATAGTCGGAGTGTCAGAAAGTACCATTTGACCACCAAACCATAACACAATAATTATAACAACCGATGACATGAATTCACTAAGGGGTGATGACAAGTCACGTTTACGGTAAATCCAGATTAATAGACTTGAATAATCATTATTATTACTTTTAAATTTTTCGTCAGAATAATCAATTGCATTGAAAGCTTTGATTATCCTTAAACCTGAAATAGACTCTTCAATGGTAGACAATAACCCTGCAAACATTGTCATTCCAACCTTTGATTGTTTCCGTAAACTTTTACCAATCCTCCCAATTACAAAACCGGTGATAGGGAGTATTATTAATACAAATGCTGTTAACTGAGGACTCATACTAACCATAAAAGCAATATAGGCTATAATGGTAATTGGATCTCTTACCAGCATCTCAATATAGTTCATTATTGAGAATTCAACTTCCTGAACATCCGTAGTTACCCTAGCTATTATATCTCCTTTTTTATGCTTGGAAAAAAACGAAAGAGGAAGTGTTAATATCTTAGAATATATTGCATTTCTTATTCCTTTTATGGCACCAATACGTACATTGGCCATGTAGTACATTGCGAAAAATCTAGAAAAATTACGTGAAAAGAATGCTCCTAGGAGTATTATACATATATATACTAATGCTTGGATTTTACCCTCTTCAAGAATTATCTGACTTATTTGATAGTTTAAATAATCCAACAAAGAGCTCGTATTAAAGAGCAACTCTGGTTCTTCCGTAACAAGTTCATTTATTCCAAAAAGCAAGTTCAAAAATGGAATCAACAATGCAAATGAGAATAATGAGAATATTATGGTTAACAAGTTAAATACTACATTTAATGCGGCATATCCATAATATGGTTTTATATAGGCCAGTACTCGGTAGAATTTTTTCATTTGAAGTTTTGAAAAATAATTTTATGCAAATATACGCAGTTGAGACAATAATAATGGATACTATGGTAATATGATAATGAGATTCATTTTTCAATGGATACATAATCAGGTTGAAAAATACGTATCAATCATTCTAATTACCTATAACATTAAAAAACAAAAAGTATTATTTGTACTTTTACCAATTCAAAAACCATAAAGAAAATGAAAAAAATAGTTCTGTTATATTGGGGGAAAGGTGGTAATGTTGAACGCACTGCTAATAAGGTTTATAGCATGTTTGATCCTCAAACAATTGATATTTTCGATGTTGTAAGTTTTGATGTGAATAGCATTAACAACTATGACTTGATGATCCTTGGTCACTCAACAATTGGTGCTGAAGATTGGCAGGAAGCAAAAGCAGACAATGAATGGAATGCTTTTTTCAGAAAACTTGAGGCATTTGACAACAAAAAAGTTACTGCTGCATCATTCGGACTTGGTGATCAAATTCTATATCCAGATCACTTCGTTGACAGCCTTGGTGTATATCAAGAAGAAATGGATGGCATGAATATTCCAACCATAGGTGCTTGGCCAACTGAAAGTTATAGATATACTGATTCTGATGGTGAAAAAAATGGAATGTTCTTTGGCTTAGCATTGGATGTTGACAATGAACCTGAGCTGACCATTGAAAGAATCATTCAATGGACTACTGATATTAAAAAAGAAATTGGATTATAATTCCAATCATTAGTGCTCTTTTTTTGAGGCTTAATATGTATTACAACATCTAGTAACATTGGTGTATGTAATTTACATTCTATAATTTAAACAGAATACTATTATTCCAATTGTTAGGATATTAAAGTTGCAGATTAACAATTACATGCATCAAATGAACTAACTTTCCATTGTTAATTAATAATAGTAGAATCAAAATAAAAGGCTACTCAATCATATAAATTTGCAACAATTCACGTTTATACACTGACATTCACATTAATCGGGCACATGAAATTCTATAAAATAACCACTACTCTTACTATCTTACTAACTACTTTTAGTCTATTTGCAGCATATTCAGGAGACACAATTACCATTATAAAGTCTGATACCAATGTTATTGTTGATGAAGTATTAATCAATAATAATCAGGTATTAGAACTTTCTGAAATAGATACTTCCTCATTAGATAAACAACCAGCACCCCAGATTTCAGAAGAAGACTTTGAATTATTGATAACTGATTCACAAGTGGTAAGAACACTTGATAGTTTGCTTTACACTAAGTTTTTTCAAAGGAATTTCTTCAATATTGACACAAACTCAACTGCAGATTACGGATTTACACCTGATGAAGTACCAACATATCCTGACTCCATTTATGATCAACGAATAGCATTATTAAATAAAGAAACCCCATTTGAGCTTACATATAACCGAGAAGTTCAAAGTTATATCAATCTTTATGCTGTTAGAAAGAGAAAACTAACTGCAAAAATGCTTGGTTTAGCAGAAATATACTTCCCAATGTTTGAGGAAGCTCTCGATAGATACAATATGCCACTTGAGATAAAATATTTGGCAATTGTAGAATCTGCATTAAACCCATCTGCCGGATCGCACAAAGGAGCAAAAGGACTCTGGCAATTTATGTATGGTACTGGAAAAGTTTATGGCCTAAAAGTCTCTTCCTTGGTTGATGATCGATATGATCCCATGAAATCAACAATTGCAGCATGTGAGCACCTTACTGATTTATACAATATTTATAATGACTGGTCCTTGGCACTCGCTGCTTATAATTCGGGAGCTGGAAATGTGAACAGAGCAATACGTCGTGCTGGAGGTACAAAAAACTATTGGGCTGTTTGGCCATTCTTACCAAGGGAAACCAGAGGATATGTTCCTGCTTTTATTGCAGTAAACTATGTAATGAACTATGCTCCTGAACACAATATTTACCCAATGCGTCCGGGCATGTTTTATTATGATATTGATACGGTTTCCATTAGTGATGTTCTGGCTTTTGATCAATTAAATGAAATGCTTGGTATTCCACTGGATGAACTGAAGTTTATGAATCCTCAATTTAAGATGAATATTATTCCTGCTAGTCCTGAGAAAAAGTACACTCTACGCATACCAAGAACATATACTGATGATTTTCTAAACAATGAGCAACAGCTTTATGCATATAAAACCCGTAAAGGTATTGAGCGTGAAAAACTCTTGGCAGAAGTTGAAAAGGTTAAAGATCGTAATATCCATATTGTAAAAAGTGGTGAAAGTTTGGGGTTAATTGCAAAACGTAATCGCGTGTATGTAAACCAGATTAAAAGGTGGAATAATCTGAAAAGTAATACTATTTATCCGGGTCAAAAATTAGTTCTGTATGGATCTGGTGTTGGTACCTATAAGCAAAAATCCAGTAGCCCGGTGGTAAGATCAGCAGAAAAGTCGAACCATATTGTCAAAAATGGTGAAAACCTGGGTCTAATTGCCAAAAAGTATAAGTGTTCTGTCACTGACCTTAAGGAATGGAACAATTTACGAAATTCCAAAATTTACCCTAATCAGAAACTGGTAGTATATAAACCTGCCGAAAAGACAAAAAGCTCAGTAAAGGAAGGTAAATATTTATATCATATTGTCCGTAAAGAAGATACTCTATGGGACATTGCCAAAGAATATGATGGAGTCACTGTTGATAAGATTAAATCGCTTAATAATATCACAAATAGTAAGCGATTAAAGCCTGGCCAAAAAATCAAAATTGCTGTCATAAGCTAATTACAATATAAATTTTCTAAATAAGTTATAGTATAACACAGTTGTTGAATCAAAATGGAACAACATTTGTATTGATATTACTGAAACTGAAATCTGTTTAGGATGAAAATAGCAAAAACCATAATTAGTCTATCTGCAATTATCGTATTGATAATGTTGCAATCATGTGAACCCAGGGTTGGAAAGTCCGATAAAGTACGATCAATTGGAAACACATCAGAAGTTTTGGTAGTTCTTCAAAATGATCAGCAAAAAGAGAATCAGATAGGCATTGTAATCCGTGAAAACATCGAAGTTGAACAGTATGGCCTGATGCAGAATGAACCAATATTCAATCTGGCACACATAACCGTAAACAACTTCTCGGATATGTTTAAAAAACATCGGAATATTCTAATAGTAAATATAGACCCAAAAGCAACATCAACATCGGTTGAGTCATTTAAAGATAAATGGTCAAAACCACAACGTATAATTAGGATTACTTCTCCATCAAAATCAGAATTTGTTGAAAAATTTCCGAGTTATGCTCAAGGAATTATAGATGATTATAGTGAAGCCGAGAGGAGTAGAATACTATCGGTATTCAGACCAAGTTCCAAAAATAAAGTTCTTGAAAAAGTTCGAGAGGTTTTCAATCTTGATATAACCATACCACAGGGTTTTTATGTTGCTAAAACCGAACCTGGATTTATGTGGATAAGAAAAGAAGTTACCGATTATAGTCAGGGAATACTGATAATTTCAGAACCATATGTTGATAAGGAACAATTTTCTGAAAATAGTATTGTTGCTCGTTCCAATAGGGATCTAAAACAATATATTCCAGGGGAATCCGAAGGAACATATATGGCTATTGCAGATGATTTTATTGTCCCACAGTGGAAACAGATTGATAATTTTACATCAGAATATGCCGTTGAAATGCGTGGTGTATGGGATGTGGAGAATGATTTTATGGGAGGCCCATTTGTGAGCTATACATTTGTAGACCCAGGAAATAATCAAATAATAACAATCATGGGTTATGTATATCACCCAAATAAGAAAAAAAGAAATTTATTACGACAATTGGAAGCTATTATCTATTCAGTAAAATTCAGAAAAGTAAAATAGCTTAGGTTGTTTGTTTAGCGTTTAACGTTACATTGATGCTACTTAGTCTTTTGTAAATATTTAACATTCTCATAAACAAGCTCCAACCAATTATTATTATTTTTGCCACTACTATGGAAGATGAAAAATTCAATAAAGATCTGGATGAATTATTCAGATTATTCAAGAAACTCGTAGAAACAAATTCTTTGGATGATATTCCTGGGGTTGATGGAATGATGCTCAAACAGTTTCAGTTCTTTTTTAGTAATTATGAGAACATGAAAGGTCAAATCGGTCAGCAACTTCAGGGTCAATTTGGCGAACCTGTAAAGAAAATGGTGAGTGATTTGGTAAAACAGCTTCGCGAACAAGTTGGTGATGATGAATTTACCATGATTGAAGAGGAAGAAGAAACACCAGTGGTCCATATAGCTGAAACAGGTCTTACAATTGAAGAAATTGACAAGATGCTTACAAATCCAGATCTAAGTGAAGATCAAATCAATGAACTGCTAGATAAAAGAGCTGAATTGCTTTAATCCTCAAATCAATTACCTTGTCCAAAATAAAGAGTTATATATCTAACTACTTTGAAAAAAAGAAGTGGTATAGCATACTATCAGATTTTGTATTTGTTATTCTGTTAGCCCTATTGATAATACCTGCGACACGTACCGAGGTGGCTTCATTTTTTATTAGGCTAACTTCTTTACCACCTTCTACACTTGAAATTGATGAACAAAAAACCGTATCTCAACAATCACTTACGTGGAGTTTTAAAGATATGGATGGAAATACTGTATCATTGAATTCATTATCTGATAAGCCAATATTTCTTAACTTTTGGGCAACATGGTGCCCTCCTTGTATTGCGGAACTACCAGGTATCAAGGAGCTTCACAAAGTTTACGGTGATAGAATTAATTTTGTTCTAGTAAGCAATGAGAGTAGAGCAAAGGTTAGAGGATTCGCGAAAGAAAAGGGATTTGATCAATTACCTTTCTATCAAAATGAAGATGTTCCAAGGGAATTTTCCAGTCAGAGTATTCCCACAACATTTATTATCAGTAAAAATGGAAATATTGTTCTCGATAAAAAAGGAGTTGCTAAGTGGAACTCAGAAAAAGTGGAAGAATTGTTGGATAAGCTCATTGCCGAAGAGTAACAATTATAAAAGTTGTTAAACCTTTCTAAAGGAATAATAAAAAATCAATTAAACATCTCTAATTAGTATATTTGCAAAAAATACAGACATGAAGAATCTAAAAGTCATATTACCATTACTATTTGTTTTCATATTCATTGGGAATACTCAATCACAAGTTCTCAGTGATGAAGCAAAAAGGAAATTTACTGTTGGGGTTGATTTCATAACAGACATCTGGCAAGAAAAGCCTGCAGATATGGATATCAGAACCATAAATCAGGGATTCAACGTGTTTGGAATGTATAATTTTCAATTGGGAGAAAGTAATTCAGATTTTTCAGCTGGATTAGGAATCGACAACCACAATATGTATAGCGATACAAGAATTGAGAATTTAAATGCTGATACAATTGTATTTGTGCCCCTTGGAACAAATATCTATCAAAGAAGTAAAATTAATCTTACCTATGTTTCCATACCTTTTGAAGTTAAAATCAGACTTAATAACGGAGTGAAGTTTGGAGCAGGATTCAAAGTCAGATATCTACTTAGCAGTAAAGATAAATATGTGGGTGATGTTCCTGGTGAGGCAAAGGGTAGAACCATGGTAAAACGCAAAACCATCAACAGTACCGAAGATTGGGCCTATGGTTTTACACTACGTATGGGCTATAAATCTGTTAATTTATTTGGTTATTACCAAATTTCAAGCATCTTTGAAAAAGGCCGTGGACCTCAGATGTATCCAATATCAGTTGGTATAACACTAACTCCATTTTAACAAGTAATTCTTACAACTACAGGCAATTAAAATTTATTTGATGTTCTATGGCGTTTTTTATATCCCATAAAGGAAGAATATCAATTCAAAGCTATCTTAACCTGAAAAAGGATATTATTAATTTAAGGATATTATTAATAGTAGCTTGTTATTTAGCCATATCAGCTAATATTATAGCACAACCTTTTAATGTTGGTCACACTACAGTTGAGTTCTATGACTTTGTCAGAAACCGAAATATTGAGACTGAAATATATTATCCTGCTACTACTACGGGTGAAAACGTGCCCATAGCCAACGGCAGTTTTCCTGTTTTGGTTTTTGGACATGGCTTTCTGATGGATTGGGATTCTTATGAAAATTATTGGACAGAGTTAGTTCCCGAAGGATATGTAATGTGCTTTCCTACAACTGAAATGGGTATAAGCCCAAGTCATGAAAATTTTGGTGGTGATTTAAAATTTGTAGCCAATCAAATGCAATTACAAAATAATGATGCATCATCGCTATTCTTCAACTCACTCACTTCAGAAACCGGACTTATGGGGCATTCAATGGGAGGAGGAGCTTCATTTCTGGCTGCCACAAATGATACAGTAATTAGTACATTAATAAATTTTGCTGCTGCTGAAACCAATCCTTCTGCAATATACGCAGCTGAAAACGTCACATGCCCAGCACTTATTTTTTCGGGAGGTGATGATTGTGTAACTCCATCTGGTGAAAACCAAAGCTTGATGTATGATGGTTTAGCTTCTGATTGTAAAACACATATTAATATTGATAATGGAGGTCATTGCTATTTTGCCAATTATAATTTCAATTGTGCTTTGGGCGAAACAGTTTGTAATCCAACGCTGGATATAACCAGAGAAGAACAACAGGATATAACAATGGATTTTTTAAAGCTATGGCTTGATTATTCATTAAATGGTAATCAGCTAGCATTTGAAGTTTTTAATGATTCCCTGATGTCTTCTAACAGAATAAGCTTCGATCAGTTTTGTAATATTACCAACGTTGATCCAATCTATGATTACAATACTATTAAAATATTTCCAAATCCTGCAGTTGATAAACTGAACTTTGTAATCCCATTTAATATGGTTGATGGCCTGCTAAGCATCTATAATATTAATGGTAATAGGGTTTTTCAAATACAAATACTTGAAGATAATTCGGAGATTAGCATATCGGAATTCCCCGATGGAGGTTATGTTATGGTTTACAATGTAGGTTCATCTGTTTATACAAATAGATTTGTAAAAGCTGATAACTAGTCATAATTAAGTAGGTTCCTCTGATTGCATTTTCAATATAACAGTAATCCCAAATTTATTCCGCAAAAAAAAGGTGCTACTGAATTAACAATAGCACCTTATATATTTTAATTATTAGACTAGTATCTATAATGTTCCGGCTTATATGGACCATTAATATCAACGCCTAAATAATCTGCCTGATCTTTAGATAAAGTTGTTAGCCTTACTCCAATTTGCTCAAGGTGCAGACGTGCTACTTCTTCATCTAAATACTTAGGAAGACGATAAACACCTACTTCGTATTCATCTCTTTTTTCCCAAAGATCAAGTTGAGCTAGAGTTTGGTTTGTAAATGAATTACTCATTACAAATGATGGGTGACCTGTTGCACAACCTAGATTTACCAAACGACCTTCTGCAAGTAGGAAGATTGAATTACCACCTTCGAAAGTATATTTATCAACCTGAGGTTTGATATTAATTTTTGTTGCAATTCTTTCCATTTCAACAACCTGAATTTCATTGTCGAAATGACCAATGTTACAAACAATCGCCTGATCATTCATCTGGCTCATATGTTCAGCAGTAATTACATCTTTGTTTCCAGTTGTGGTTACAAATACATTACCTTCTTTAACAGCTTCTTCCATTGTTGCAACTTCAAAACCTTCCATTGCGGCCTGCAGTGCACAAATTGGATCAATTTCTGTTACAATAACACGTGCTCCATAAGTACGCATTGAATGTGCAGAACCTTTACCTACATCACCATAACCAGCAACAACAACTACTTTACCAGCTAACATAACGTCGGTAGCTCTTTTAATACCATCAGCCAATGACTCACGACATCCGTAAAGGTTATCAAATTTTGATTT
>CALCGQ010000088.1 GCA_937901015.1 uncultured Bacteroidota bacterium
TTTCGAAATCCTGACCAATATTTCTTCCTGCCAATGTACTATTTGGTCCTAGTTCATCATTACCTCCAGGAAACCCATCGTTGTGATAGGAACAAAAAATAAAAGGATCTTGTGTTTTCCACGGTAAACTTAGAGGCTCTTTTTTTAATATTGGTGTATTGTTCATATTGATTATCTTTTTTGCAAATCCTGTTTTTGACATAAGTAATGAACCAGCTGTTATTATACTGGTTTTCTTAATAAATTTTCTACGGTCAAAGTTATTTTTCATATCTATAATTATTAATCACATCATTACTATGTGTATTGAGATATTAGAGTTGGTAATGCTATTTAATATTGATGCCCTTTAGCACTAGCTCTTTCCATTCCGGATGTCGCTTAATATAGGAAGCAACAAAAGGACATAAAGGCACTAGGGTAAGCTCTTGTTTCTGAATATCTTCAAATACTTTTTTTATTAATAATGAACCAATACCACGGCCTTCTAATTCTTTAGGTACTTCTGTGTGTGTTAGGAAGATTTTGTTCTGAGCTTTAATGTATTCTATCTTAGCTATGTTTTCATCAATATGAAATTCGTATTGATTTTCTTCCTGATTATCCACTAGTGGATATGATAAATCTTTTTTTTCGCTCATTACGATAAATTTATTTATTAAACACCCATTGGTACTTCCATGAGTAATATTTGTGAATCTTTTTCTGCCACAATAGAAATACTATCTGTATTCCATAAACCAAAACCATCTCTGGCATTTAGTTCTTGCCCCTGTATCACCGCATTGCCCTCAAGGATGAAAGCATAAACTCCGTTATTGGTAGAATGCATCTTGTAATTTGATTTTGTTTGTTGATTAAATCTTCCCATGTTGAACCAAGCGTCTTGATGTACCCATACACCTTGATCATGCTCATTTGGAGATAAAATCTGATAAAAATGATTTTCTTTTTCAATATCCCTAATTGATATTTGATCATATCGAGGTTCCACTTGCTTTTTGTTTGGGAATACCCAAATCTGGAGAAATTTTACAGGTTTATTGCTATTCTTATTGTATTCACTGTGGTATATACCTGTTCCTGCACTCATAACCTGAACATCACCTTCTTTAATAACTGCAATATTTCCCATGCTATCTTTGTGTTCCAAGTCACCCGACATGGGTATGGATATAATTTCCATATTGTCATGCGGGTGTGTTCCAAAGCCTTTTCCTTCAGCAACAATATCGTCATTGAGTACTCTTAGAACTCCAAAATGCATTCGTTCAGGATTGTGATAATTGGCAAAACTAAATGTGTGATGTGTATCCAACCAACCATGGTTAGCGTGGCCTCTGGAACTAGCTTTGTGTAATACAGTGTTCATTGTACTATCTTCTTTATTTGGTATATGATTGAATCCTACACGATCCATTAATTTGTCGTAATCAGATTTGTTTGTTTTAGTATCTGAAGCTAATAAAATTGCAGGTGCTGTAACTCCTACAACACCTGCAATTAATGATTTATTGATAAATTCTTTCCTGTTCATAAATATGAATAATGTATGATACAATAAATCTATATCAACTATTTTACAACTAGCTTGATATCAAGTGTAAAAATATCGGCAATTACTTTGTCACCAAGATTATCGAAAAATGAATCTGAACCATATCTCACATCAAATTTTGATCTGTCGACATCGATTTTGGTAGAATAATCATTACCATTTCTAACAACGTCAAATGACATGCTCTCAGTTTTTCCCTTGATAGTTAGATCACCTGTAATTTTAGCTTTTCCATCTTTAAACTCTGTACTACTAGTTACCACAAAATTTGCTGTTGGGAATTTTTCAACACCAAAAAAGTCATCTGATTTTAAGTGTCCAACTAATTTTGCATTGTATTCTTCATCTTCAATGTCCGTATTTGTAATTGTAGTCATGTCGATAACAAAATTACCATCTACAATCTTGTCATTTTTTAATTTAAATGACCCGCTTTTTAATTGGATAAATCCGTCGTGATCCCCACCTATCTTACTTCCATACCATTCAACAGTTGATTTCTTAGTGTTTACAACTACTTCTTTAGCAAACATTGCTGTGCTAGAGATCATTATTACTGCTGCTAATACAAATTTTAAAGTTTTCATTTTATTTAATTTTAATTGTTTTTAATTATTTATAATTTCTTAGTTAATTATATCGTTGTTAACGTATTTCGTTCACAACAAATGTTAATGTAAATTTTTTTATGTTCTTATTTTACGTAATATTCTTCTTAGTTCTTTTGCTTCTTCTTCAGTTAATTGATTCTCGAAGAAATTACCCAGAGACTGTTTTGCTGCTAGATGTGCCTTTGAAAATAAGCTTCTTCCTTCATCTGTAAGTGATATGTCTATTTTTCTTCTATTTACGCTGCAAGTCTCTCTTTTGACATAACCTTTGCTTACTAATCTGTCAAGCAGCCTGGTTATATCCGGATTGTTAACCAATATCTTACTCTTTAATTCATTTGCACACACAGGTTCGGGGTCACTATCCATTAATATATAGAGAGTATTCAATTGCGCATGGGTTAGATTAAAAGGCTTAATGGCTGCTTTTAATTTTTCCTCCACCCAACTTCCCGTCTTCAATAAATTAAAGTAAGCTAGTGCATGTATTGAATTAGAATCTTTCATCGATCATTACTTTATCTGGCATAAACAATAGTTGTTTAGAACGACAAAGATATATGCTTTTTATTTACATGCAACATTTTTTTTAATTTTTATTTATTTCTCAGGTTGCAGAAACGTCACCTTGGCTTATAAGACCTTATTTACAAGTGTTTTACCAAAGGATTATTTTTCTAGTAATATTTATTTTTTTATAATACGTAAATGTAGTATATGGATAATTATTATTTATGTTAGGTTGGTATTTGAGTTTATTATTGTCATAAAAAGAGTTAATCACAATCATGCATATATACCATTGACCTATCTGGATGAATAAAAAAAGTTTTATCATATATTTGCGATCATTGAATTTTAATTACATGATCTTAAAAAAGTCCTTCTTATTACTTTTTGTCTTATTTATATTAAACAGTTCAATTTTCGGTGACACAATTGATAGTCTGAAAATTCAATTAGACAATAATATAGGTAAAGAAAAAGTGGATATACTTTGTGACTTGTGTTGGGAGTATAGATTTATTTCAGGTGATACCGCTTTATATTATGGAAGTAAGGCACTTAAGCTAGCCACTGAGATCAAATATCAAAAGGGGATAGCTCAATCATATAATGATATGGGGATTATCCATATTGACCGTGGATCCTATTCTAAAGCTCTTGATTATTTTGGTAATTCAATGACAATCAGGAAGAAAATGGTTGATAGTGTTGGTATAGCTTCATTGTTTAACAAGATTGGAATTGTATATCAGAAACAAGGAAATCTTAAGGAAGCTCTTGATAATGCCATTGAAGCATTAAAAATTTATGAGGTACTTGGACAAGATCTTAGGATAGGCTATTGTTTGAATAATATAGCCATAATAAATTTCAATATGGGCAATTTGTCAACTTCTTTGGACTATCATAACA
>CALCGQ010000089.1 GCA_937901015.1 uncultured Bacteroidota bacterium
GCTTTATGGTTTCTCAATCTGAGTTACTAATTTTGATGAAACTATTCATCTCCAATAATTGTACAAGCCTAGGAGTTGAGAAACAAAATGAACTTGCAGTAACTTCGGTTTTAGCACAAGAAGAATACAAAATTTTACATTGTAGGGATAATTCAATTAATGAGAAATACGAAAACGGATTGCCTGTAACTGGCACTTGGGTGATGCCAAGCGTTCTTGGTCGAAGGGACGTGATTCTTGTATGGTAATAACCTAGGTAGATAATTATGTTAACGCAAGAACTAAACTGAATTAAAACACAACTTAACCAAAATATTTCGCACGACTACCCTACTATTAAAGAATAATCAAAAAAAACATCTGATAAAAAGACACTATATACAATAAAAGGATTAATTTTGCATCGTGTACGATTTTATTGTGCGCGATATTTAATTACATTCATGAAAAATTATATTAAAACAACAGTTACTCAAAATGCCTTTAGAATCCTACTAGCAATCTTCATGATTTATGCAGGGTTTAGTCACTTAACTATTAACCGCATTGACTTTCAGGCTCAGGTTCCCGATTGGCTTCCTTTAAGTAAAGATTTAGTAGTAATACTATCCGGTATTGTGGAAATAATCTTAGGACTTGGTTTAGCTTTTTGGAAAAAGGAACGTGTTCGATTTGGTTGGGCACTTGCAATATTTTTTGTATTGGTTTTTCCAGGCAATATTGCTCAATATCTTGATGGTAAGGATGCTTTTGGAGCTCTTGATTCAGATGGAGCAAGGTTTGGAAGACTATTCTTTCAACCTATACTTATTGGCTGGGCATTATGGTCAGCAGGATCTTGGACAGCTTGGAGAACACGAAATAACTAGGAATAATGGACAGCTCACAACTACAATTAAATAATCAAATTTGTTTTCCGATCTATTCTACTTCAAGACTTATAACTAAGGCCTATAAGCCCTATTTGGATAAACTAGGAATAACCTACCCTCAGTATTTAGTTCTATTGGTTCTATGGGAAAAAGACAGAAAAACCGTCAATGAGCTTACCAACAAGTTAATGCTTGATACCAATACCCTTTCTCCTTTATTGAAACGAATGGAGAAAATGGATTTACTCCAACGAAAAAGGTCTCAGGAAGACCAAAGAAATGTAATTATTGAGCTAACAACTAAAGGAAACCAATTAAAATCCAAAGCTTTACATATACCAGAAAATCTCCTTGGCACTATACTTAATGAAGAGATTAGTCTGGATAAAGTTATTCAATTAAAAGAAACTCTGGACGCATTAATCGAGCGCCTAAAAACAAATATTAGAAACACATAATCAATCATATAAATGGAATTATTAGATAAATTAAACTGGCGCTACGCCACAAAGGCCATGAACGGTCAAAAAGTACCTCAAGAAAAAATTGAAAATATTATAAAAGCTATTTCGCTTGCACCAACTTCAAGTGGATTGCAGCCCTTTGAAGTATTTGTAATCACTAACAATGAAACAAAAGAAAAAATCAAACCAATTGCTTGGAATCAATCAGTAATTACAGATTGTTCACATTTATTAGTATTTGCTGCATGGGACACATACACAGCTGATCGAATTAACAAAATGTTTGATTTAACTAATACAGTTAGAGGGTTTGAAAACGAAGGATGGGAAAATTATCGTCAAATGTTATTAAACAGTTATCCTCAAAAAGATACTGAAGTGAATTTTAATCATGCTGCTAAACAAGCATATATTGCTTTTTCACAGGCCATAACTGCTGCTGCATTTGAGGGAGTTGACAGTACGCCTCTTGAAGGTTTTGACCCAGCTTCATTGGATGAAATATTAGGTTTAAAAGAGAAGGGTTTGAGAAGCTGCGTTATGCTACCTTTGGGATATAGAGATGATAAAAATGATTGGTTAGCTAATCTCGCTAAAGTCAGAAAAAGCAGAGAAGATTTAGTGACAGAAATTAATTAACTACTCACAATAATGGGTATTGGTTTATTGGCAATATGTGGCTTGAAAGCACTTTTTTCAAGTTTTCATTATTTTGCAGTTGACGAAAAGGTTTATAGGATTGCAATCCACAGCTGTTCTTAAATAAACCTCCATTAAATCAGTTGCCTGAGATTTACAATAAAGAAAGCGGCTTTCTGTTAAAACAGAAAGCCGCTTTTTATATTAATTTATAAACTAGGGTATATTAACCGATAACATATTAACTGTTCCTGATACATTAACAGCACCACCATTATTATATCCTTCAGTAACCACATTAAATGTTGCTTTAAAAGTATTATCACTCATCTCTGTGATTGTAATACTTCCCGACTTAGATTTATAAAACTCATTGGTTTCACCATGAACAATAAGCTCCACATAACCTGCATCATCCTGACCACAACCATAAGTCCCTGGAACAAGCAGTCCTGACTCACCTCCAATTCCATATGTATTTACTGATACTGTTAATGTATAGATTGGATTACCGTTTTGTTTTGCTCCAAAATAAATTAAATCACCTGCTTCATAATTAAAATGAAGTTGTTGATCAAAACAATAATTTCCCGAAATTTCACCACTTGCACTTGCTGATGCAACCTCTGTACATGAACCTGGGCCATCTGGATCATCATCTTTTTCACATTTTGTACTCATTAAAATTGTCATTCCAATTATAACTCCAACAAACAATAATATTCTTCTTAATTCCATAACAATAATTTTAGTTTAAAAAAATTAAAAGTATCGCATATTCGGAACCATGTCAATTCAAAATGGTATTCGCTTGAAACAAATGAATATTCGCCAATAAGAATCTATTATTTGAATCTGAATGAGGGGAACTATTATGAAAATCTATGAGTAAATACTATTCTGTATCTCATTAATAAGATACTGTTTCGCCATTTCAACATTTTTGCTTGAAATACCAGTAACAACATCGTTTTGATCTAGATAATTGGTTAATTCACCAAGAGGCAGATTACCTACAAGTTCTTTACCAGTTTGTGGGCATCCGCCCAATCCATTGAGTACTGTATCAAACCGTCTTATACCAGCGTTATAAGCTGCATCAACTTTCTCATTACTTTGCTCTGCCAGTGAATGCAAATGAAACCCAAATTCTGCCTTTGGAAATTCGATTATAAGTGACTTAAATACATTACTTATAACTTTGGGTGTTGATTCACCAAAAATATCCGAGAATGGAAAAACCGTAATTCCCATGTTCATAAATATATCAATGTATTTTGATAATGTGTCAATACTCCAATTAGTATCGTTTTTATATGGATTTCCAAAACCCATTGAAAAGAATACCACCAGTTGCTTTCCATGTTGTACACATAGATTCTGTATATTAGTGATACTTACAACAGCTTCTTCAAGTGTTCGGTTAATATTCCTTTTTAGGAATTCTGAAGATATTGAAAACGGATAAAATATTTGATCAACCTGACCAAATGTAACTGCCTGCTTAGCGCCACCTTCCGTTGCAACCAGAACTGCAATTTCAGATTTTGTTTCACTTAAATCTATTCCATTAAGAACCTTGGCAGTGTCTGCCATTTGCGGGATTATCTTTGGTGAAACAAAACTTCCAACTTCAACGGTATGAAAACCACATTTAAGCAGAAGATTAGTATACTCAATCTTCTTTTTTGTTTCAATGATATAAGGTAATCCTTGAAATCCATCCCGAGGTGTTTCAATAATCTTAACCACAATTGAAATATTTAGTTACCAAATCCATTACCTTTTCTTCATCATCCTGAATTCTGGAGATAAGTCCTTCATCATCTCTTCCTTTCAACATGTTAACCAAATGATTAATAACGCTATCAGGAAATACATCGTATTTAGTATAAAGTTTTCTTTGGTCTTCTAAGCGACCTGCGGATTCAACACAAGAAGTAGGTAATTGAGCTAATTCTTGTTGTTTTTTCTTATTCTCCTCATCAAAAATATTAATATCAACGTAGGTCTTTTTGGCAATTTCAAGAGCATTGTCCATTTCAAAACCATGACGTGCTGCCACTGTAATACCAGCTAGCAATAAATATATATCAGCAGATCCATCAGGACTTCGTACCTCAACAGTTTGCTTATTTGAAAAATCAATTATATCACCACTTTCCTGTGGATTTACTTTATGGATCATATTAACTGGCGTGGTCCATCCCAAAGGTACCCTAACCAATACAGATCTGTTACGATCACCCCAACATATGTTCGTAGGAGCCTCCTGATGAGGAACAAGACGGAAATATGCAGTAGGGTTTAAATTCCCAAAGGCAGTTATTGATGGTGCCAACTCCATGTATCCAGCGATTGCTGTTTTAGCTACATCACTTAGTTTTCCATCGGCAATCATTAAGTTCTTTCCATTATCCATGATACGGGTATGAATATGAAGGCCACTTCCTGCTTTCCCTACGGTAATTTTTGGTGCGAAAGTAACCGTAACACCATAATGAGCTGCAAGTGTGCGGATTATCCACTTAGCCTTAACAAGCTGATCAGCCGCATCTTCTACGGAAGTGGGAAGAAACTCAATTTCATTTTGCTCATAAACAAGACCATCTTTTGTAAAGTTTCCTACTTCTGAATGACCATATTTAATCATACCTCCAGCTTCAGCAATAAGCTTCATTGCCTCTGTACGGAAACTTCCCCATTTGGAATATGGAGATGATTCATGATATCCTTTTTGATCATCAGCTTTAAACAAACCATCATCTTCACTGATTATATAATACTCCAATTCACCCATTGCTTCAAACTGATATCCAGTTACATCCTGGAATGATTGATGAGCTTTTAGAAGAATATTCTCGGGAGCACCTGGTAAAGGTTCGCCATTTCTATCATAGTATGAACACAAAATATCTAGTGTAGGAATCTCAGAAAAAGGATTTACAAATGCAGTTTTATACCGTGGTATAACATATAAATCACTTGATCCAGCCTCAACAAATGGCAACAAACTTGAGCCATCAACTCTTTCTCCAGCACTTAAAATATTTTCAAGATGCTCTTTTCCTCCAATAATGAAGTTTAATGTCTTTAACCTTCCATCCCATCCAACATACCTGAAATTTATCATCTCGATATCATTGTCTTCGATAAACTTAATAAGATCTGCTTTAGTAAGTTGATCAGCTGGTTTGTTCAAATACTGAACAACCGGATTGGGAATCATTGATATATGTTCGTTCATACCTTTAAAATTTGGGGAGACAAAAATAGCAAATAATTCAGTACATCTATTGCAGTTTTACTGTAATAAATCCATAAAAGGAATAGAAATATTACACTTAAGATTACCAGAATAAAATGTTGACTTATTACTCTAATTCTTTCTTCAGATCATTTTTATAGGTAGTCCCAATTGGTAACTCAATATCACCAATAAACAATATATTTCCAACAATCTTGGAGATTTGCAACTTATTCACAATGTAAGATTTATGAATCCTGCAGAACAATGAATCAGGTAATTGTTGTATGATGTACTGCATGGTTAGCCTTGTGACAAAGGTCTTTTTACTAAGGTGCACTTTCAGATAATTACCATAAGCCTCAACATAAAGAATGTCAGTAGGTGTAATTGCATGTGTAGTGCTATCCTCTTTTATGAAAATTGGTTTGGGGAGCACATAATCATCATTTGTAATACTATTTGACGAAACAAGATCCACAACTTTATTTACTGCTTTAATGAATCGTTCTAGTTTAATGGGTTTCAATAAATAATCAATCACACCATATTCATAACTTTCTAAGGCATACTCAGAATAGGCTGTTGTAAGAATTACATTGGGCGGATTCTGAAGTGTTTTTAGCATATCCAAACCACTTAATTCGGGCATATTCAAATCCAGAAAAAGTAAGTCGACCGAATTATTATGAAGAAACGAAATTGCCTCCACAGCATTATCGCATCTACCAACTAATTTTAATGTGGGGATGTTTCTAATGTATCTTTCAATAACATTCTGGGCAAGCACTTCATCATCAACAATCAGGCATCTTAGTTCCATGGCATGCTTATTTATAAATAATTTATTTACGATTTTTGATTTTTGATTTTTGAAGGCAGATCTTAATCGCAAATCGTATATGATATATTACTACTTTGATCATATTTCAATTTCAAGCTTAACAACAAACTTATTATCATTACTAACTATATCCAATTTATGCTTACCAGGATAAAGTAACTCTAACCTTTTTTTTACATTATCAATACCAGTTCCTACTCTGGTACTCGACGAGCTAACTCTTTGTTGAGCAATTGTATTAGATGTTGAAAGTGTAAGCAGACTACCCACAAGTCTCACATCAATTTCAATGATATTATCTTTTGCAAGTATTCCAATTCCATGCTTAAAGCAATTTTCCACAAATGGAATAAGTAGCAAAGGAGAAATTATCTTGCCACTTGCATCACCATCAAAAACGGATTTAATTTCAGCCTTATTTCCTAGCCGGATAACTTCCAGATCAATGTAGTTTTGGAGAAATTCAAGTTCCTGTTTTACAAGAACCTTTCGTTTTTTGGTACTCTCTAGCAAATACCTCATCAGATCCGATAACTTCAATACTGCGTCTGCACTAATATCTGAATTACTTAAAATCAACGAATAAATACTATTTAATGAATTAAACAGAAAATGCGGATTTACCTGAGACTTAAGGATATTCAATTCTGCTTGTGATTGTTTAGCCTCCATATCCTTAAGCTCCAACTCAACTTTAATCCTTCTTTCTTCTTCTTCTTTGAGGCGAATACGTTGTTGGGCTCCCATTCTAAAATATCTGGCTCCTGTGTATAGAACCATCATAAATATTAATAATGCATAATTCTCAGCACTACCTCCGGTATCAAGATACCTTTGAAATTCATTAATAATTGTTCCAAAGAAAAATACTAGAAATATTGTACTTAAGCTATAAAGAACATACTGTTTTCTAACGATAAAATAATCGAAGAAGAAATCATGGATATAAACGGGAACAATAAGAGGGCATATCACTAGGGTTGCTACCCAAATTGAATATTCAGGTGTTTCAAATCTCATAAAAGAGAACATAAATATCAGCCAAAGAAATAGCCAAAACAGAATATTGAATGTGATTTTCTTTAACATATTATATGAGCATATATGAAATGTGCTTTAACCTGGAATATGCAAATAACGCATAATATTTTCTCAAATATAAATAATTGTGACATAAGTGGTTTATCACAAAATAATGTTGTTCATCACAATTTCCATTGCTTCATCACATTAATTTCATTATTGGTTATTATCTAATCACTTTTGCTTCATCAAATTTTCATAAGTCAATAATTATCAATAAAAACATCGACCATGAACCTGACAATAAACAATCTATCAAAAACATATTCGAATGGTGTGCAAGCACTTAATAATGTATCACTGACCATACCAAATGGATTATTTGGTTTACTAGGACCAAACGGTGCGGGTAAATCAACCTTGATGAGAACAATAGCAACACTTCAGGAATCAGACAATGGCGAAATATGGATGGATGATCTAAATGTTCTTGAACAAAAACAAGAACTTAAACAATTACTCGGCTACCTTCCGCAGGAGTTTGGATTTTACTCCAAAGATCGTGCAATAAATCTACTCGACCAACTAAGTATGCTCAAAGGAATTAGTGATAAGAGTGAACGTAAACAAGTAGTTGAGTATATTCTTAAAAAAGTAAACCTTTGGGATGCTCGGAAGCAGAAACTAGGAACATTTTCCGGAGGTATGAAACAACGATTTGGAATTGCACAAGCCCTATTAGGCAATCCAAAACTTATAATTGTGGATGAACCAACAGCAGGATTAGATCCTTATGAAAGACGCCGCTTTCACAATCTGCTAGCAGAAATAGGCAAGGAAGTTATTGTAATTCTTAGTACACATATTGTGGATGATGTAAGTAACCTGTGTACCAATATGGCAATAATCGACAAAGGAAAAATACTGATTCAAACAGATCCAGGTGAAATTATAAAGGAATTTGAAGGTAAAATCTGGGAGAAAGATATAACAGGAGTTAATATGGATTCTTTTGAAAAGGAATACAAAATAATTTCTACACGACTATTTGCTGGAAAAAATATAGCAAGAATATATGATGAGAAGAATCCACATGATGATTTTAAACTTGTTGATCCCATACTTGAAGATGTATACTTTTTTACACTTTCAAATCAGTCATAACCAAAAAATCTACCGCTATGTTCTACAATATTTTCAAACTAGAGTTTAAAAAGAACCTTACCAGTCCTGCATTCTATATATTTTTCCTGGTATTTTTTGTTTCCACACTAATCTTCACAATAACAACTGATCAGTACAGTCAGTTTATGGGTGTTGGTCATGGTCAGGAATGGCATAACTCACCCATAATAATTGCTCAGATCATTGCCCGACTTGGCATAATGGGGCTATTATTTACAATGGTAATTGTTGGCAGATCAGTTGCTAAGGATTTTGAGAATAATATCCATGAATTAATTTTTTCACGACCAATTAGTAAGTTTCAGTACTTAGGTGGAAGATTTTTGGGAAGTATATTAGCCAACCTACTAATTTTCATTGGAATTATTGTGGGATTCGAAGTTGGTCTGGTTTTCATTGATGATCAATACTCTGGACCTTTTCAGTTTGGTAGTTATATTCTCCCAATTATTATAATCATTATTCCAAACTTGCTATTGATGGGTGGATTAATGTTTACTCTGGCTACACTCACCCGAAAAATGACCTCAACATATCTTGCAGGTATTGCTTTTCTGGCAGTTTATGGAATAATTGGAATCATGCTCCATCGTATGGATAATGAAACTCTTAAAATCCTACTTGATCCCTTTGGCATAACTGCATTAACAATAAGCTCACAATATTGGACAGTGGCAGATATGAATAATATGCTTATGCCTGTTAATCCCATTTTGCTTATAAACAGACTTATTTGGCTGTCAATTAGCATTTTGATACTATACTATTCATTTGCCAAATTCAAATTTGTAGCATTTCTTGAGAACAAAAGAAAGAAGATTGGAGTGACTTCAGACAGAACAGAGTTAATTGATTATGACATTGAACCACCAAAGATTAGCTTTAGCAGAAACAAGCTGTTTACCTTTTCCCAGTCCCTTAGTGTTTCATGGGGTGATTTTAAGAAAATCATTATACACCCAGCATTTATTATACTAACTGTGTTGGCCATATCTGAGATAATTTCAAATTTTGTTGGTTCCCTTGGAAGCCAAACAGGTCATAGCTATCCATTTACTTCCTGGTTTATACGTCAAACAGTGCATATTTGGATTTATATGTTACCAATGACAATCTTCTTTGGCGGCATGTTAGTTTGGAAAGAAAAAGATAATCGAACCGATGAAATCATAAACACACTTCCAATACCAAATTGGTTTAGCTATGCTAATAAGTTAATGACTTTGATCGGCATCTACATACTATACCTGAGTATTACAATTGTATCAGGAATCACCGCCCAGTTTTTGATTTTTAATTATACGGATTTTGAAATAGGATTGTATATAAAGCAACTCTTTGGTGTTGACTTTTTCATTTTTCTCCATATGGCAATAGTTGTTTTATTTATCCAAAATTTAAGTCCAAATAAATACGTAGGATTCTTTTGGTGTGCATTATTTTCTGTGGCAGACATGCTCATATTCGGCGTATTTGAATTTGACAATATACTACTTCGCTATGGCCATGTTCCTGATTATATATATTCCAATATAAATGGTTTCGGACACTTTGGACAAACCATCTTTTGGTACACTATTTATTGGTTATTCTTTGGTGCAATTATAGCATGGCTTACAATATTGTTATGGCGTAGATCCAATGAAAATTCAATTATAATTAGAGCTAAATATGCATTAACAACCATCACAAGTAATCAAGGTATTGGACTTATAATATTAGCTATTATGTTTATCACAGCAAGTTCATTTATTGGTTACAACAAGTATATCATTAATCCATATATTTCAAAAGATGATTCAAAGATGATGTCTGCAGAATACGAAAAGAAATTTTCAAACTATGCATCGGAAATACAACCAACGATTGCTGATATTGAACTTAAGGTTGACATCTATCCATCCATACGAACAGTAAACATCGAAGGAGAATATGTATTATACAACTGGCATAATATGCCGATCAATGAATTATACATAAATCTAAACGATTGGAATTTAAGCAATCTAGAACCACTTAGTTTTGATACTCCCACAAAAGTGGTGTCTCACTCCAAGGAATTTGGCTTTAGAATCATTGAGCTTGAGAGCCCTATGCTTCCTGGTGATACAATAATTATGAGTTTTGATTATGATATTATTGCAGCTGGATTTACTGAAAATCAACCTAAAAATGAGATCGTTGAAAATGGCACATGTCTTTCGCTAACAAGCTTTAATTCAAAATATTTTCCTCTTATTGGATATAGTGTGAATTATGAGTTAATGAAAGATGATGATAGAATAGAATATGAACTACCACCAAAAATGGATGCACCAAGCTTTGCAGATGCAGACCGAACTCGGGGCATCGTTGATATATGTCGCCCGAACTATGAAGCGATTATTAGCACATCTGAAGATCAAACTGTGATCTCTGGAGGTAAGTTGATTAATCAATGGCAAGAAAATAACCGTAGCTATTTCCATTTTAAAACCGATACTATAATTGAAAATGAGATTCCTATAATTTCAGGGAATTATGCCGTGGCAAGAGAAAAGCATGATGGGGTTAATGTTGAAGTATATTATCACCCAAGTCACGACTACAATATTTCGCGAATTCTTGATGGATTGGTAGATTCATATGAATATGGTAATAAGTACTTTTCAAAATACCCTTATACAGATCTTCGGGTTGTGGAAATACCGGATTATATGACTGAAGGAGGAGCCCGACACTTCCCCACAACCTTTATTTGGAAAGAGTCAGTTGGGTTTGGCACCCGTTATGAGGAAGATGATATAGATATTGTATATGGAATTGCTGCCCATGAAAATGCTCATCATTGGTGGGCAGGAATAGTAACACCAGCTTACGCAGAAGGAGCATTTATGCTTACTGAAACTATTTGTCAATATGTTATGGAAAGACTTATAGAAAAGAAGTTCGGAGAAAAAATAGGACGTGATTATCGGAAACGTGAAATGGCTTACTACCTACGAAATCGTAAAAAAGATGCGGAAGGTGAAAAACCACTAATAAAATCCTCAGTTCAGCAATCATATATTGGGTATAAGAAAAGTACTGTGGCAATGTATGCCTTACAGGATTATATTGGAGAAGATTCCGTTGGCAAAGCTCTCGAAAGGATAGTTAGAAAATTTGGATACAGAATCGACACATTTGCATTGGCCACAGATCTGGTTAACGAATTCTTACTGGTAACACCAGACAGTCTTAAATATCTGGTTGATGATCTGTTTTCAAAAATTACACTTTATGAAAATTCCATAGTAAGTGCAACTTATCAAGAAACAAATGATAGTACTTTTATCGTTTCACTAGATATTAATGCATCTAAATTTTATTCTGACAGCATTGGTAACCAGACCAAAGCTCCACTTAACGATTATATTTATATTGCGTTGATGGATGAAGTTGGAGATGCATATTACTATCAGAAACATCTCATTAGTGATTCAGATTCTATTATTCAAATTGTAACACATAAAATGCCAACGGAAGCTGGAATTGATCCTTATTTAGTGCTTATGGACAGGGAAATGGAGGATAATACTTGTGAGGTTAGTGAATTGGGATATGGTAACTAATATTAATCCGTAGTATAACAGATTATGTGGATGCTTGAATTAGGTATATGGACATTTGAAACAAATGGACAAAGTACCCGCTTTAAGCGCCACGCTTAAAGACACTTTAGACTGCAATTGTTTATTCCACAAAAAAACCACCTACAATTAAAATCGTAAGTGGCTTATCTTAAGCTCCTCCTCTTGGATCCCGACTAATCGGGAGACCCTCTGATTAATCCCGACATG
>CALCGQ010000090.1 GCA_937901015.1 uncultured Bacteroidota bacterium
AAAATCAAGAAAGAATAATGCTACCCACCGCTAAAGCAACCGCTGGCCCGCCGACATTCTTTCTGGCCTGCGCTCTTTTTGATTAATTGTAATGTTTAAAAACAACCTGTTCCGCTCAAGCGATTTTTTATTCTGGATTTAAGAACTGTGTAAATAAAGAGATGATTATTTAAGATAGTCATCATTAACATATAAAAGATTAAGTATAATTCATACTACCTTAGAGAAAGGCTAGTTCACTATTTGACTTTAATGATTACAGGAACCCCAGATAGGTTAATCTTCAATTTGTTCACTGTCCTAACATAGGAAGGTGTGGATGATTTTGATTCATCTGACACTACCGAAACAGCACCTTCGATTACATAACTACATGGAAACTCAACCCATTTACTTTCTTGATGATTATCAGTTGTTGGTCGCCATGCGATTATTCTTTTAACATCACCTGAACTATCAGCATAGGTATAAATCCATGCATCGTCACCTTCGTAAATTATATCATGAAAATAATAATCCCCCAATTCATTTTGTAGTATTTCAAATGAGTTAAAAGCATCTTTCTTGGTAAATCCCTTACTATATGATGACAATAATCCAGCCCTATTGTGCATAATGGACAAATAATCAACATTGGCAAAATAATACCAGTAAAACTCTTCAACACCTAACCTATATAAAATAAGCGACATCCGAACCCCATAAATTGCTTGCTCGAGCTCACTTATACAAACACTATGAGTACAATCATCACCCCCACCATGACTATCATAACCATACTCTGTAACATATACGGGTATTGAATTAAGGTTTTTATCTGAAAACCTCTGCATATTTACAACCGACCAAACTTCTGACCTTCTGTCTTCAGGATTAATGGCCATTTTCTGTCCATCATAATCATTGGCATACGAATAAATATGAGTGTTCAGCCCAGAAATATTTGAGGAATTATCCCTGTTCACATACTTTGAGATATAATTATCTAGTTCATTAACTCTTGTAAATGACTGATTAGCACATGGCAACACAATCGCATCTTTGGAACTTTCATTAATTCCCATGCTCATGCCTTTAAGTATATCACGATAAACCGATTTTGAGTACTCCCAGGGTTCATTGCCTATTTCAAATACAGAAATAAGCTTGGTTTTTTTTGAAAAATAAGATCCGAAGTAGCGACCAAAATCGTAGGCTTCATTCACAGTATTTACCCACATTGAATCATTGAAATGCTGATTATTAAACATAATGCATGCATCAATTTTAAATCCTGTATCTATCCATGAATTATACTCAGAATGCCAATTAACCCAAGACTTTGCCTTAGTTCCTTTTCCCAATTCCATATCCTGATAATTAGGGTTTTGCCCGGGTTTTTCAATATCCCAACTTAGACCATGATAATTCCTTGCCAGTTTTGCAACTTTATTGAACAAATTAGGACCGGTATCTCCTGTAAGTTTTACGGTAGGAACACTATAACCCCATCCCCATATGGCATTTATTCCAAATGATTCTCCATAGGTTCTTTTTGCAGGTTTATGCTTTTTTGGCTTACCAAATGGACCATAACTATCATAAACAACAAACTCATGAAGTTTAGCTTTTTGGTACTTCCTGCTTTTCAAGGTAAAACTTACTTTTACATATCTGGCAAATATGGGTGGAGAAATTACTTCAGTAATAAACGTTGTTGCCTTCGGATTGAGTTTTGCAACTTCTTTCCAGTTATTCTTATCAGTCGATACAAAAACAGAAATCGCTTCTACCCCATCACCATTAAAGTGTCTACTTCCGATTGTCCCCACATTTTTATTTTCACCAAGGTCAAAAACGACTTCCTCAGTAGGTAATTTATATAATCCTGCTATTTCAAAAATCTCAAAAGAGTCAATCGACTCCATTTTAATGGATCTTACTTTTTCACCGTTGGTAATTGGAACTTCAACCAATCCGTAATTATTTTCAATGGTATAGTAATAATCAAAGGTGCTTTTTTCAGTCTCAATGGTAATCTTTATTGACTCCTGAGTATTAAACTTAAATGATAACTGTTTAATGGTCTGTGCTGCTATGAATCTTACTTCAAAATTTCCGGAATATATTTCTGACTTTGAAGAAAGTATACCATCAGTAGCATTTGTGGCAAATTGATTTGATTTATCGAGATAGTACAATGTACTGTTCAGGAAAATATTAAGATCTCTTCTGGAAATATACTTATCCGGCAATGGTGAATAGGATTCCCAAAATGTATTAGGATCACCATCGGTGATAGCTGCAACATTGGGACCTGAGGAAACTTCAACCACTGCGTTATTAGTATATGGTTCAACCAATCCCGCATCTGGATCCCACTGAGCAAAAGAAATAAGCTGAAACAGAAGTAGTTGGACTATTATTGCGATTTTTATCATAATTCAAATTGTTGGTCAAATATAGGAATTATGGGTAAAGTTCTCTTAGCTAGTTGGGCTTTTAAGAGTATGATAGATGCTAAAGGACAAAGATGTCCTGCCATTTTTCTAGTTGACAATAAGTTTCTTTATCTGAAAAATATCATTTTCTGATCGAAAAGTACAGAAATAAATACCTGGTTTAAAATCTGAAACATTTATTTCAACCTGATCTTCTTGATCTCTAATTTCATATTCTCCAACAGTTGCCCCTAGAATATTTATAATTTCTATGGAAGTTTTAAAGTAGTTCTTACAAAATGAATAATCAATATAAATATTTGAAGTTGCAGGATTTGGATAAATAGCTATTTCATTGGGTATTTCTTCACATCCTCTAATTCGGGTGTTATAGGTAATTGTATGTATAACATCATTTGCCACACCTTTAGGATCATAGAAATTATATCGAATCACTGAGGTACCATCCGTATTTACTGGAAAATGATATCGCACCTGTGAGTATATTCTTTCGTCAAGCATTAATGCATATATGCTTGTAGAAACACTTGTTTCAGGATCCTCATCAATGTTGTTGAAGGTGAAATCAGTATAAGTTCCTTCAACTAACTCCATTTCAGTTTTTCTAAGTTTTACTAATGAGTAACCATCAGTGCTATTAACAAGTTTCACAGATATATCTATTTCTATTACCCCAGCGGAGTCAGAAAAAGCAAACTCCTCCCAATCATAGTAAACATCATCACTAGCTGAAGTTTTATAACCGTTTTCAGGGCCAACAAACATTTGACCAATGGCTGTTATGGAAACCAACATAATTATAGTTAGTATTTTGTATTTCATTTTATTAGAGTATTATTTCAGTTTTGTAATAATCAAAGGCCAACCTAAAGTTGGAATTTAATTAGATCACTAATTTAGATTCGCAATTGTAAATTACGATTAGTTATAACTACAAGACTGAAATAAACAATTCATATGCCAAATTTCATATTTGATATGATTTGAAAAATATTAGACATCTGAACTCTAACTCTATAATATTGTTATTAAGTATATTACAAGTTTTTCCAAATTGGAAATGTTAGTTATGCAGGAATGAAAGATATAGTTTATGGATCACAATAGATTGATGAAATAAAAAAAGCCACCTCCGAAGAAGTGGCTTAATCACGATGATTATCAGCGTGTGATTCGTCCGAGGCTCGAACTCGGGACCCTCTGCTTAAAAGGCAGATGCTCTACCAGCTGAGCTAACGAATCATCGTTTGGGGGTGCAAAAGTAATATTTTTTTTTATCCTCCAAAATAATTTTGACTTTTTTTGACTTTTTTTTATTCTTCAAGAATTCCTTTACCCTGTCGCAGTATTACAGGCTCTCCTGATGTACAATCAACTATGGTCGAAGCTTCATTATCACCATAGCCACCATCTATCACAATATCAACAAGATCAATATATTTTTCGTGGATTAATTCAGGGTCTGTGGTATATTCTATCACCTCATCTTCATCACGTATTGAAGTTGTAATAATTGGTGTTCCTAATTCATCAATAATAGTATTTATAATATTATTATCAGGCATTC
>CALCGQ010000091.1 GCA_937901015.1 uncultured Bacteroidota bacterium
AAGAAGTATCAATGGTAGTGTCTTTATGCATACACGACAATCAAGTTGTTGAGAGGCTTCTGAACAGGGCAAAAATCGAAGGAAGAAAAGATGATACCGAAGATGTTATTATTAACAGACTAAAGGTATATAAAGAGCAAACCTGTCCGTTAATCGACTTTTATAGAAAACAAGGAAAATATATTCAGGTTGATGGCGATTGTGAGATCAATGATATATTCTGTCAGATAAGTAAAATTGTTGACGGCAAGCTTGAGGCTGTAGCTTAATCCAAGTTATTTTAAAATATCATTCTGGTTCCCAAATATTGAGAATCAGAATGACACACTATTACTTTATGAAATGATCTCGAATGTATCTCGAGCTATCATTAGTTCTTCATCTGTGGGTACAACAATAACCTTCACTTTTGAATTTTCTGATGATAATACTAATTCTTCACCTTTAATATCAGCATTGGTAAGATCAATCTCAACACCCATAAATTCCATACCTGCAAGAACTTTTTTACGTGTTTCAGGATCTCTTTCACCAATTCCACCTGTGAAAACAATAATATCAACACCACCCAATGCAGCTGCGTAAGATCCAATATATTTCTTAACTCTGTAGGCAAACATATTCAATGCCAATGCAGCACGTTTATTTCCATTTTCAGCGGCAATTTCCAAATCACGCATATCCGACGACACGCCTGAAATTCCCAATAGTCCTGAAAACTTATTGATAAGTGTACTTGTATAGTTAATACTGGTATCTTCTTTATTTGCCATGTAAAGTAATGCACCTGGATCAAGATCACCAGTTCGAGTTCCCATAATTAAACCTTCTGTGGGGGTCATTCCCATTGAAGTATCAATTGAACGTCCATTTTCAATTGCAGCAACTGATGAACCATTTCCAAGATGGCAAGTGATTATTTTCTGTTCTTTTATATCTACTCCCAGAATTTCACATGCACGAGCACTTACATATTTATGACTTGTACCATGGAAACCATAACGTCGTATTTTATATTTTTCATAGAGAATATAAGGGATAGCATATAAATATGAATGCTCAGGCATAGTTTGATGGAAAGCAGTATCAAAAACTCCAACCTGTGATACGTCGGGTAATAGTTGTTGCATCGCATAAATACCTTCCAAGTTTGGCGGATTATGCAAAGGTGCCAAATCCGATGCTTTTTCAAGTGCTTCAACAACCTTATCAGTAATTAATACACTTCCACTAAATTCTTCAGCACCATGTACAACTCTATGTCCAACTGCCTGAATATCTGAGATACTATCAATGCTACCGTATTTATCACTTGTGATAATCCCAAGTAAGTATTCTATTCCTTGCTGGTGATTAAGAATTTCACCTTCTAGAACTACAGCATCATGCCCAGTTCTTTTGTGCTTAATTGCACTTCCTTTTAAACCAATTTTATCAACCAGCCCTTTTGCAATAACATCGCTTGATGGCATATCAAATAGCTGATACTTAATTGATGAACTTCCGCAATTTAAAACAATTATCTTCATATCTCTATTTTATTATCGCACATGTAATTGTGTTACTAATTGGTTTAGCATTCTCATAATTATAAAAACCTCTTCCAACTGATCTTCCCAGATAATTTGCTCTAACTAGTCTTTTAATAACTGGTGAAGCCTTGTATTTGTTTTCGCCATACTCAGCATACAAGTTCTCCATGTATTTCAGTATTTTGTCAAGACCAATTTTATCAGCCATTTCAAAAGGACCTACATTATGGCCAAAAGTTTCACGCATGGTAAGGTCAATATCCTGAACTGAAGCTACTCCCTCCATCAGGATTTCACAAGCTTCGTTGATAATAGGAATCATCATTCTTGTGCTAATATTTCCAGGTGATTCATTTACCTGAATACCTTTTTTACCAATCATCTGACAAAATCTCATGACTTTCTCATTTGCCTCATCCGATGATTTAACACCAAGAACAACCTCAACAATACTTGTTTTATCTACAGGTTCCACGAAATGCATTCCAATGGCGCGACCCGGATTTTTGAGAACTGTGGCAAGATCAGAGATCATTAATGTGCTAATGTTAGATGAGATAATTGCATCTTCACGCACAACAGCTTCTATTTTGCTAAATACTTCCTGACGTGACTCCACAAGAGTTCCTTTTTTTCTTGAGCTAATGGCTTCAATAACAATATCGCAAACCGCAAGATCATTAAAATTTGCTGTCCCCTTAATACGTGATAGAACCAATCGCTTTTCAGAAGAAGTCATACCCCAATGATTTATCTCATCATCAAGTTGAGCTTCCAAATCAACAAATATCTCTTTAATACGTTCGTCAGTAATATCAACAAATACCACATCCATGCCGTATCTGGCAACAAGTAATGTAATTGCCTGTCCAACCGAACCACAACCCACAACACCTACTGCATTAATTTTTCCCTTGACCTTTAGTTTATCACCGAGGCCAAATTCTAATAACTGATTCATTATAAGTATTTTATTTATAACTTTATAATAGTAGCTGATCTATTCTCAGCAACCTTTTCTTTTAATTTTTTTGAGTGTGCAAAGATACTACAAATAGCATTTAGAGCCGTTCTAATCTAAGGAATCAGACATACTAAAAATTTATGATTATTCTGTGTTACAAATACAAGAATTCGCCCATGATTTTCATAATATCTGATGCTTTCCCCTTTAAGAAAATATCAGTGATTGTTTCTGTATAATGCGACTCAACTGTATTGATCTCTATGATAGTTGCTCCATTATCTTTAGCAACTATGGGAATGGAATTGGCAGGATAGACCTCACCCTTGGTCCCAATAATTAGAAAAACATCGGATTTTTCAGCTTCAGACTTTGATCTTGATAATGCAAAAGTTGGGATTGCCTCATTAAAAAATACAATATCAGGTTTCAGAATTCCTTTGCACACAAAGCATGTTGGTGGAAGAAAATTAAGATCCACAAAACTCATATCATACTCCGACTGACATTCTGTACATACTATCTGTTTGTAGGTTCCATGAAGCTCATAAACATATTTACTGCCAGACTTTTGATGCAGGTGGTCGATGTTCTGAGTTATTACAGATTCAATAAATCCCCTCTTTTCCATTGCGGCGAGCATATTATGCGAAACATTGGGATCAATACCAACAAGTTTCTCATAAAACAACTCTTTAATTTTTGTCCATGACTGAAAGGGCTTTTTCTTAAAGAAATCCAACTCGAAATATATTGGGTCAACACTCGACCACAAGCCATCGGAACCTCTGAAAGCTGGGATACCGCTATCAACAGATATTCCAGCACCAGTAAAAGCAACACCATATTTTGATGTCCGAATTAGCTCCGATGCTTTTTTAATTACTTCCTTATCCATAAATGGAAAACAGAATGATGCTGGGGATTACCCAAAAACCATATAACAACTACAAATCCTTAAATACAGTAACCGTAGTATCATCGTTGAAATGTACTTTGAAGTTTAATTTCCTGAAAACAGAAATCATAGCCTTATTATCGGAGGTAGTTTCCGCACTTACAACTTTAATTCCTGCATTTGTAGCAATCTCCATGCAGTAACTGGTAAGTATATACCCCAACTCATTATGTTGCCAATCATCGGGAACCAGAACCGCATACTCTGCACTTACAACATCAGGATCTGCAATCAATCTTCCAACACCTATCAATCTCTTTCTTCCTTCAAACTCAATTTCTGCTACTATTCCCATTTCACGATCATAATCGATATAACAGAATTGGGTAGCAACTTCATGCGAATTAAAATGGAAATCATATCTAAACCTATGGTAAATAGATTCTTTTGAACAACTACCGAGCATTTCAAGCCACAACGACTCATCTTCAGGTTTAATTGGCCTTAACAGAATATCTGTTCCATCGCGTAGTTTTGATTTTTTATGAAGCCTTTCAGGGTATGGTCGAAGAATAAGATGTGAATAATCAGGATTTTCCTTTCCTATCATTTCCT
>CALCGQ010000092.1 GCA_937901015.1 uncultured Bacteroidota bacterium
CAACAAGGCAGTATAAAAATCTTCAATCACCTTGGTCAATTGGTTCATGAAGATATTATATCCGGTACAGACTACAACATAAAAACAGACTTATCTGCTCAGCAATCAGGAGTTTACATCATTCAAATAAATATAGGGAATGAATATTTCACCAGAAAATTGATTAAATACTAGAAAATTATATCTATAGTTTTTGTATTCTAATTGGTGCAACAAAAGTATTGGCATTATGCAATTTAACGATGTAAATACCAGCAGACAGTCTTGATCCAATTTTCAATGACGATTCTTGTGAATAAATCTTATGTTCTTCAAGTAATAACCCACCCATTGAATAAACGGAGATTCTAGCATCTGAAGACAACTTTTCCTCCATAGTATAATTTAGGTTTAGTGATTCGTTGAAAGGATTTGGGCCTGCAGTAATCTGAGCTGTTTCCAATTCATTTTCTATACTAGTAAACCAACTTGAAAGTTCAACATTCATCTCTGTTAACACTCCATTATCCAATGAAACAGCTTCAAGTGTCTTTGTATTATAATCAGGATGATAAAACTCAATATCATATACACCAGCAGTGGGTGTTCCAAAGGCAAAATCACCTGAAAAATTAGTGGCCTCTGAATATTCGGTTGATAGAATCTTTATTTCAACATTATTGATTGATAAACCAGTTACACTATCAACCACTGTACCTTCAAAATAGCAACCTCTTTTGTATTCCGGTATTAAAACAGATAACCCCTCTTCAATATCTGAAGCCAGTACATTCCCTGATGGTAAAAATGGGTATGCTCCCCAGCTTCCATTGTATCCAGAACCAGAAAAATTGGGTGAAGTATCATAATTTCCAACCTCTATTAAGTTATGTGGTCTTGCAGCATCGTGTATTGTAATTCCATCACTATAGTAGGATGTAACAAGAAAGTCGTTTAGAACATGTACATTATGTGGAATTATATTATTTCCAGGACTAGATTGTACCCTATCTGTTTCCACAATATTATCAAAATCTGACACATCATATGCACCTATATATCCATTGCTAACTTCATCAGTGGTAAAAAGAAATTTTCCATTATCTGAAATCCAAGTGTTGTGTGTAAAAGTACTAGGAGTTGATTTTGTTGCCATGACATAAGGGGTTGCAGGATCTGAAACATCCACTGCAGAGAAAACCCCCTCATATATTGCTCCACCCCAAAGAGTATCTCCTCTAGCCATTCCATCGTGAAAATAATAATCATCAAACCTACCAAGTTCTGTAGGATTCATTGGGTCGGCTGTTAAATCACAAATGATTGCTCCTCCAGTTCCACTGTCAGAACCAAAAATATAGAGTTTTCCATACTCATCTATATAAAGATTATGAACTGTTGAAAAAGGAAAAGTGGATCCTGTGAAATAATTCGAGTTAATTATATCACCTGGTAGTGGACTAAGATCAACAATTAATATTCCACCACCACCTTCTGTAGATACATAAGCATATTCTCCCCAAGTTTTAATATCTCGCCATATTGATTCAACACCTTCTTCAAAATAAATTTCGCTTAAGCTTGAAGGGTCTGTTACATCAACAATTGAAAAGCCATTATAAACCCCAACAAGAGCATACTCATTTGATTGAGAATCAGCATATCCCCAAACATCACTCAAAGGATAAATATAAGGCTTATTACCAGCCTCAATCATATTAAGTTGGGCATTTGCTGAAAAGAACAGAAATATAATAAAAACAGTTAGTTGTAGTTTTTTCATAAGTAATAGATAGTTAATAAGTTAAAACGTAAAGTTTGCAGCAAAGCTAAAATAGAAGTAACAAGTAAATACCATCAATATTACTATTAACACTTATTTAACAGCAACTTCACACAGATAATCTTTAAACTCTTCCATAAAATAGTTGGCCATACTTCCAATAATTATTAATACCATAATGTTGAATGAACAGAAAACGATCAACCTAATATTCTAATAGTTTTTTATAGTTTTACCGAATTACTATCATTTCTATCAACCAAATAATCTATAATGAGATCTTACACAATTAGTGAAATAAATGAAACAATTCAAGGTGAGATTGTTGGACAAACTACCCATCAAATCACAGGACCTGAACAACTTGATAAAGCAGGAAGTCAAAACATTTCTTTTATTGTAAATAGAAAATATGCTCAAAAGTGGTATGAGTCAAAAGCTTGTGCTGCTGTGATTGATAGCAAACTTGATATAGAACCTGGAGAAAACAGGGCGTTTATTAAAGTTAAAAATGCTGAATTAGCCATGGCAAGAATTCTTGAATTATTTGATCCAGGTTTACCTGAGTTTGATGTGGACATTCATCCAAACGCTAATATTCATGAATCTGCTATTATTGGTCAAGGCACAAGTGTTGGGGCTGGATGTTATGTTGGTAAAGGCACAGTTCTGGGAGATGGTGTAAAACTCTACCCCAATGTTACGATACTCGACGAATGCAAAATTGGAAGTGGAACAATTATTTGGTCAGGGGCAGTTGTACGTGAGCGCTGTGAAATTGGGCATATGTGTATTATTCATTCAAATACAACCATCGGGGCTGATGGCTTTGGATACAGACCCAGAGAAGACGGTATGGGGTTGGTTAAAGTTCCTCAAATTGGAAATGTTGTAATCGGAAATGGTGTTGAAATAGGAGCTAATACTTGTGTAGATAGGGGTAAATTTAGCTCTACAATTATCGGAGATGGTACCAAAATAGATAACCTTATTCAGATAGCACACAATTGTGAATTAGGTCGTTCAGTGATAGTTGCAGCCACCACAGGTATTGCCGGTGGAGCTAAGATTGGTGATGGTGCAATGATTGGAGGAGGAGTTTCAATTAAAGAACAAACAGTTATACATCCAGGCGCAGCAGTTGGGGCAGGGTCAGGAGTTATGAACGATATTCCTGCAGGCAAAACTGTACTAGGGTATCCTGCCGTGGATTCCCGAGAAACATTAAAAATGTGGCTGGCCTTGAGGAAGCTTGGTAAGGAATATGGTTTAAAAAAAGAATAAGAAATGGAGGAATTTATTTATAGCCTTGAATTAGAGGTAAGAGATTACGAATGTGATCTGCAGGGAATTGTAAACAACTCTGTTTATCAGAATTACCTTGAGCATACTCGCCATTTATATATCAAATCCATTGGACTTGATTTCGCGAAATTAGCTGATAAAGGAATAAATCTAGTTGTTAAAAGAGTTGAAATCGATTATCAACGACCCCTTAAAAGTGGTGATAAATTTGTATCCAAACTAAGGATGGAAAGACTTTCTCCCCTGAGATTCGGTTTTGTTCAGCACATCTATCGGTTACCGGATAATAAACTTATGATTAAGGCGCTTGTAACAGGCACCGCAATAAATGAACGAGGCAGGCCTGAATTACCACAGGAACTTATTGAAGTTTGGGGATTGAAATAAAAAAAGGTGGAAAAATTTGAATGCATCGCACTCAATTTTTCCACCTTTATATCGCGTTGGTTCTTCTAATTCATTTTTTGAATCGTTGATCCACCTGACAAATCCTGATTGCTCACAACGCCATCACCTTTGTAATACACATTGCTGGCGCCATTTGCTGCTACATTCAAGTTTTGTTTAATGGTAAGATATGCATTGCTTGCGCCTTCGAGATCACAAGTAAAATTGTTAGTTTCAAAACCATAATCCGACATGTTGCTTGAGCCAGTCGCGTTAAGTTCAACGGAATTAGCACTACCTGAAATGTTTACATTAGAAGCTCCCGTCAAGTCTGTGTTTAATTCGTTTACAAACATGTTTCCACTAAAAGTACATGCTCCGCTTAAATTTATGGATACATTGGTAGCATTTAATTCATTTTGCAGTTGAATAGTTGATGCGCCAGCTGCATAAAATGCATCAAGTTGTTTCGTGGTGATGTATACATTTAGTACAGCACTACCTTCAATATCTACATTATCGTCAACGTAAATAACCAGTTGGTTGTTTTGTTT
>CALCGQ010000093.1 GCA_937901015.1 uncultured Bacteroidota bacterium
TGGGTTATGTGATGATAATCATTCTTATCAACGATTTTTTGCTGGAGCCTCTGGTTGAATTAATAACCGGTGAAGGAATTCAACTTGAATCATTTGATGGTCTGCGTGGAAATTTACCTAACCTTCTAATGATGCTGGCAATAATGTGGATTATTGCGGCCTTTGGTGAAGAGTTCTTTTTCCGTGGATATTTGATGAACAGGCTAGCCCATATGCTGGGTAACAAAAATAGCTCCTGGACAATTGCCGTCATCCTTTCCTCTGTCATTTTTGGAATTGTACATAGTTACCAAGGTATAAGTGGGATGATAACCACCGGAATAGTTGGCCTAATTCTCGGACTTGCATTTTTCCGAAACAAGGATAACCTGATAGTTGGCATCCTTGTTCATGGCATTTACGATACTTACGGTTTAACAATGATCTACTTTGGAAATGAACTGGTCATTAAGAGTATGATGATAGAAATTTATCAAGCAATAATTCAATAATAAACTTAAGACACTAAACTAATGAAAGCAAAATCAACTATAATTATAGTATTGTTGTTCTTAACAATTAGCTCTTACGCTCAAGAGATGAGGACATTATTTAAAGAAAGCAAATCAAGAACAAATACCTATGGAGGGTATGGTGGTCCCTTAATCAACAGCACTCAAATGAATGGAGAATGGGGACTGATGTTAGGAGGTAGAGGAGGAGTTCTCATCAACCATAAAATAGCGTTTGGTGGAGTTGGAATGGGCTTGGTAAGCGACAATGTTTTTGTTGAAAACGACTCTGAAGTTAACGCTGCTGAATCACTGGATTTGGGATTTGGGGCCGGAGGTATTTTCGTGGAATACATTTTTAAACCAGATAGTCCGGTTCATTTTTCAATCCCTTTAAATATGATGGCCGGAGGTGTTTCTGTTAATGATATAAGCTCTAACACAGAGATAGAATCATCATACGTTTTTATTATCGAACCAGGTGTAAACATCGAATTTCATGTTGCAAATCAATTTATTCCTGCTATTAATATTTCTTACAGGCAAGTTATTGGTAGTTCATTGGTGAATGTAAGCGACAAGGATCTATCAGGATTGAGCATCGGGATGGTTTTCAAATTTGGTGATTTCTAATTAAACAATTCAATATTAAAAATTAAACAGATGAAACTTATTAAATATTCTTCCGTCTTTATTTTACTGTATCTTATTACCAGTTCAATCATTTATGCCCAGGACAAAAGGCCTGTTTTTATTGGGCTCCAACCCAGCTTTACCAAAGAAACCTTCTACGAAAAAAATGAGTTTGACATCAATGTTATTCCATTAATTGTACAAGTGCCTGTTGGTAAACGTATCGATCTTCGGGCTACTTCAGAAGTGAATTATCATTTTGGACCTTCCGATGGTATTTCCGATGTTGGAGCTCAATTTGTAATGCCAATATATTTTAAAAAGAAAGAAAATACCAAAGCTATGTCTCATGGTTTTTATGCTGGCCCTGTACTCGGATTGGGAACAAACCTCATCGATGACCACAATACCCTAACACTAGCTGTTGAACCAGGATATATGTTCAAACCAAATAAACGTTTCTCAATTGCACTTGGCTTACAACTAGGGGCATCATATTTCGATTATTTTAATAAGTCGAATACATGGTACTCACACATTGGCTTCAAAATTAACATAGGATTTTGGGTGAATAGGGGGAAGTAATTCATCCTCTCATTACAATTTCGAATCAGATTACAACTATAACTAAATTAATCTGTCATTAATAACAAATTCAATAATTAAAATTAGAAAACATGAAATTAAAATCAATTTTATTAGGACTTTTTGCACTTAGCATACTAGCTACTTCTTGTAACAAAAATGATGATGTTACACCATCAAACAATGTAACAACTGTGGACAAGACAATTACAGGGTACACTCAATTGAATGTGTCGGATCCTTTTAAAGTATATGTTACTTTCTCAGAAACTGAAGAAAAAATTCAGGTGGAGGCAAAC
>CALCGQ010000094.1 GCA_937901015.1 uncultured Bacteroidota bacterium
TCCTCAGGAGTAGCATTTTCATCTAACATAATTAATATATGACTGGCTCTAATGTCTTTTTTTAGTCTTGCATATGCTTCGTTTAACAATGCCTCATTAACAGTTTCATCAATGAAGTATGGCTTTGCAAGTTGGGTTCTATAACCCTCAAGCTCAGTCTTAAAACTTGATGCTGTATCCATTTTAAGAGCTTCTGCTTCGAGTACTTTTAGCTTAAAATTTATATATAGGTTGAGATAATCTTTAACATCATTCTCTGAGTAAAGTTCCTCAGAATAGTTATTCTTTTCATAAACTCTCATAAACTCACCGGCTGTCACATTCTCGTTACCGATAGTTACTAGAACTTTTTTTTCAACTGAGCTTTGTGAGATAACATTATTAGTAGTCAATACGACTACTAGAGATAATAATACTGCCTTAAAAAGGTTTTTCATTTTTGTTAATTTTATAATATGAAATTCTGGTTTCTACTATTTGTAGTTTAAATTTACTTGATTAATTGTTTCGGCTATAATTTGGTGCTTCACGAGTAATGGTAATGTCATGTGGATGATTTTCAACTACACCTGCTGATGATATTCTGATAAATTTTGCTTTTTGCAAATCATCTATTGAATGAGATCCGGTATAACCCATACCAGCTCTAAGACCACCAATCATCTGTGTAATTACCTCATTTAATGAACCTTTATATGGAACTCTTCCAACAATTCCTTCTGGTACGAGCTTTTTAAAATCATCCTCAGTATCTTGGAAATATCTATCTTTTGATCCTTTTTTCATGGCTTCAACCGAACCCATTCCACGATATGACTTGTACTTACGACCATCGTAAATTATTGCTTCACCTGGTGATTCATCAACTCCGGCAAATAATGATCCTGCCATAATTGTGAAAGCACCGGCTGCTATGGCTTTTACAATATCACCAGTATATCTGATACCTCCATCAGCAATTACAGGAACACCCGTACCTTCAAGAGCTTTTGAAACATCATAAACTGCGGTTAATTGAGGTACCCCTACACCAGCAATAATTCTGGTTGTACATATTGAACCTGGTCCAATACCAACTTTAATAGCATCTGCACCCGCTTTAACAAGATCTAAGGCTGCTTCAGCAGTAGCAACATTACCAACTACTAATTCAATATGAGGATAAGTTGATTTAACTTTAGCCGCCATATCTAGCACACCTTGAGAATGTCCATGAGCAGTATCCACAACAATTGCATCAACACCCGCATTCACAAGAGCGGCTACTCTATCCATTGTATCTGATCCAATTCCAACAGCCGCTGCAACACGCAACCTGCCATGAATATCTTTACAACTACTAGGATGTGCTTTAATTTTAATAATATCTTTATATGTGATTAATCCAATCAGTATATTCTTGTCATTTACAACTGGAAGTTTTTCGATCCTGTATTTCTGTAGTATATCCGCGGCTTTTTCAAAGTCAATAAATTCAGAAGTTGTGATAAGCCCTTTACTTGTCATTATCTGTGAAATTGGCTTTTCCATGTCTCTTTCGAAACGTAGATCTCGATTTGTAACAATACCAACAAGCTTATGTTCTTCATCTACAACAGGTATTCCTCCAATGCTAAATTCAGCCATCATATTCAGAGCATCTTTTACCAACGCTTCTTTAAAAAGTGTTACAGGATCAGGAATCATTCCATTCTCAGCTCTTTTAACTTTATGTACTTCATGAGCTTGAGATTCAATGCTTAAATTCTTGTGAATTACCCCAATTCCTCCTTCTTGAGCCATAGCAATAGCCATCTTTGATTCAGTAACGGTATCCATGGCTGCTGAAACAATAGGTATTTTCAATTCTATATTTCTTGAGAACTTGGTAACTAGACTGGTCTCACGAGGTAGAACGGTAGAATGTGCCGGTATAAGTAGAACATCATCGTAAGTAAGGCCTTCCTGTTTGAATTTATCGCTATCGATTGACATATTTTCCTAGATTTAAAATTTGCCAAAAGTACCAAAAATAACGATATAAATAGTAGGGATTTTTTAGATATAATCCATATTTAACATGATTTAACTAAGATGCAATAGTGTATTAATAACACCTTAAGATCAAACTAGTTAATTAAGGTTACCGTGCCTTGTTGAGTTTTCTGTTCATTGAATACAGAAATATGTAAAAGTCGGTAAATATATGTGCCTTGAGGAGATCGTTTTCCGTTGAAAGTTCCATCCCATCCTTTACTAGGATCCGTAGACTCGAAAATAAGCTGTCCCCAACGATTATATATCTGAAATAAATAGTTCGAACCACCAAAACCTGTGGTTACAGGTTTGAACTCCGAATTTAAACCATCAGGTCTGAATGCATTGGGTAAATATAGTTCAGTTTCGCGAAAGAAACTTACCATATTTGAATTACTAATTTCCTTAAAACCATAATTATTTCCGTCACTCTCAATGGCTTGAATCCAATATGTGAATTCACTTATATCAGTGCCAACATCCGAAACATTATCAGTATATTCTATAGTAATGGCATCAGTTGAATCATATGGAGTGGTGGCAATGGTACTACCTAAGGATCTATAGATATAGTACTTTTCCACGGAGCCATCCCAACCTTCAAAATGATTCCAGCTTAACTTATGGATGTTTTCAGATTCTAAAGTTCCTTCAAGAAATATTGTTTTTAGCGTATTAGATTGCAGTGATTCATTACCGCAACTGTCAATAACTCGAACAGAATACGTATAATATCCTGTTGATGCATCAGCAGTAAGATCTTCGTATTCATATAGAGTACTTGATACCTGACTCCGGTCAAATGATGTTATAAGTGACTGTATACCGCCGCCAGCGTCGCTTCGGCTTAGCTCCCAAACACAGGTGTTAGGCAATAAATCAAGCTCTATTGTTAGGTCTATGGTATTGTCTAGCTGCACATCTGCATTGACAAAATATAGTGTGGTTGGTACAATATAACTACCTGTTGTAATTGATTTTATACATGATGTGGATGAGAAATTACCGAAAATTGCTCTAATGAAATAACTATATTCCGTAACACTTCCAACTCCTACATGGTTATAATTATTCTGTGTTCCCGAAATTTCATCAATTAATATTGCCTCATTACCATCAATGGAAGACCATATTTGATAGCTATCTAAATCTGGATTTGCATTAATATATGGCTCCCATGATAAGGAATTGGTGAAAGAACATACATCATATGATATATTATTTAGCAATATTGGTCTTAATGGCTCCTGAAAGGAACCAGGACTTAGTATTCCGCAGCTATCCATCGCGGCAATGGCATATTGTTCATTTAGATTACATGCCTGATAACTAGAATCAATATATTGTGAAACGGTATTATCAACTACGGTATCTAGTATTACCCAAATACCTGAATCATATCTGTAGATAATAGTACCATATGCATCAGGACTAGATGATGGTTCCCATCCCAGTACAACATACTTATTATTATAAATACTTACGGAATCAAATACAGGCTTTTCTGGTTGAATTGTTTCGCTGAAACGATTTCCAGTTATATTTGAAACAGAGGAACATCCATTAGTATTTTCAATTTCTATCTTGAATATAATACTATCATCACATAGACCATTGGGAATTATATAGTTAAACAGAGTATTTTCTATATCATCAGCAACCAACTCCCATATAGGAGTACTTGTAGGATTAACACTTCTATAAATCTCATATGTGCTCAATGAACCTTCTGGTAGGGGAGTGCTGACAGGATTCCATAATAATGTTGCAGTACCTTGTGTACTATTATCAACAACTAAGAATATCGTGCTAAAAACTCCAGATGTGACTTCATTTGAGGGATAAACAGCAATTATTTTGTAATAATAAATTTGATTATTTGCTTGAGCTAATGCATGATTGTATTGCATGTTGAGGTTTTGGCTTTCCACTGACCCAGCTTGGATCCAGGTTGTATTATCTGTTGAGAAAAAGATCTTAAATTCTATTGCTGTTGGATCAAGTGATAGCCAATAAATAGTTACATCACCAGCTTCATGAACTTCCAAGCAAGTAATAACGGGAGCATCCAGATTTTTCGAATATACCCCTGTTGTTGTTATAAACATAATGGCTA
>CALCGQ010000095.1 GCA_937901015.1 uncultured Bacteroidota bacterium
GAGTCTTCAGTTTAGCATTAATTGCAAACTAATCAGCTTTGTTTCTTTTTAAGAATTTTGCTAATCTATTTGGATTTTGACAATTGGACTATTCTAATGAAATGTTATTTCTTGATTAAACAATTCTCAATTTTCTCAAAAAGGTCTTCTTTATCTATTGGTTTTGAGATGTAATCGTTACATCCCATACTAATTGCTTTTTCTTTGTCACCAGCCAATGCAAAAGCCGTCTGAGCTATTATTACAACATCCTTGTTGAATTCACGAATTTGCCGGGTTGCTTCGTATCCATTCATATCGGGTAATCTTATATCCATTAAAATAAGATTGATATCTGGATTATTTCGGCAGGCTTCAACTGCTTCAGATCCAGAACTGACATTTATTATGTTTTTGGCAAATTTTTCAACCACAATTGATATCAGATACTGTGATGTTTCATCATCTTCAACAATTAAAATATTTAGCTTTCCACTTTTGTTATCATCTTTAGATCTCTGTTGGTCAGTTTTTGTGATTGATTTTGATTCAGAAGTAGAATTGTATTCAATGGTAAAGTAAAATGTTGACCCTAAGTCCACTTCGCTTTCAACCCATATTTTCCCACCCAACATTTCAGCAAAAGCTTGTGAAATGGCTAGTCCTAAACCTGAGCCTTGATTTGCCTGCTTATCTTCAATATCCGCCATAACAAAACGGTCGAAAATCGCTTTCTGTCTGTCTTTGGGAATCCCTATTCCAGAATCTTGCACATAAAATTCCAACTTGGATATACCATTCTCCTTTTTAATATCATACCCCAATTCAATGGTCCCTTTATCAGTAAACTTAATGGCATTTTTGATAAGATTCGTTAAGATAGAGTTGAATTTATCAAGGTCGGTTTTAATGGTAATACCTTGTTTTGAGAAATCATTTTTAGCAATAAGTTGGATTCCCTTGTTTGTTGCTTCAGGTTCAAAGAATGAAAGCAAATATTTCAGTTGCTCATTTATATTAACCTGTGAAACTGAAAGTTCTACCTGACCTGATTCAATTCTTGAAATATCAATAATATCGTTTACCGTATTTAACATACGGTCGCCACTTTTCTGAATAATATCGATGTATCTCTGCTGTTCTTTACCAGTAAGATTTGGTTCCTTTAGAAGATTTGTAAATCCACGAATCCCATTCATTGGTGTACGGATTTCGTGACTCATATTGGCAAGAAAAGCAGATTTAAGACGATCTGATTCTTCTGCTTTTTCTTTGGCTTCAGTTAGTTCTATTTCAGAGAGTTTACGTTCAGTGATATCATGATAATTTATTAATATTCCACCAATAGATGGGTCATTTGTAAGATTGGTAGCGGTAAGTTCTATTGGCTTATAACTACCATCTTTACATTTGAATCTGTATTCAACCTTTAAGGTCTTTTTACTCACAAGTACTTTAGCAAATTCTTGCTGAATTATCTCAATGTCTTCGGGATGTATCTTGTCCCAACCATTACCAATAAGCTCTTCGGGTTTCCATCCGAACCATTTTTCAACATTTGGACTTTGATATAGGTTCATTCCAGCAGTATCGACAATGGCAATAACATCACCAATATTTTCAATCATTGCAGAATGCTTTTTATTAATCTTCAACAGCATCCTCTCGCTTTCCTCGGCTTTTTCTTTGGCTTTTTGCAATTCTAATTCAGTCTTCTTCAATTTTGTAATATCCTGAATAGTTCCCCTTAAGAAATAGCCTGATTCACTATTTTTAGTTTTATCGGGTTGACATATTGCACGCACCCACTTAATCCGTTTATTAGACAATTTTAACTTTAATACAATATCATAGTTAGTCCCTTCTGTTAGAGCGCTAGAGAAAGCTTCGTTAAAGATTTTATATTGATCGGGTTCATATATGTTTTTATAATCATCAATATGAGGCAATCCATCTTCCTGTTTTCTCTCATAAATCTTATATATGTGATCAGACCAAACTGGAGTTCCTATTTCAGGATCAAAATGCCAGTTCCCAATTTCAGCTATCTGTTGCGCAAGCTTTAAATCAGTAGCATTCTCTTCAGCAATATCTTTAGCTTTTTGCAATTCTATTTCGGCATATTTACGTGCAGTTATATTACTACCAAAACATGATCCTCCAATAACTTCTCCATTTTTTATAATTGGATTAAATGATACCTGAATGTAAATGCTACCATGGTCGGTTGGTACCTCATCTTCCGTTGTAAATTGCTCGTTACCAATCACTCTGTCGTATCGGGGCTTCCAAATAGGTTGCAGTGGTTCTGGGAGTGATTCCACTAAATTCATACCAGGTTCAAGTAGAACACCAAAAGATTGTAAAAAATCTTCTTGGAATACATGGTTGATATATAAAAGTTCATAGTTATTGTTAAAGGCCCAAATGCTATTATTTGTACCTTCAATTATTGCTGAAATATTTGCTTTACTTTCCTCGGCTTTTTCTTTGGCTTCAACAAGACTTTTAGTTCTAACATCTACTTTTAGTTCTAACTCTTCATTCAAATTTATTAGCCGTAGATTTGATTTCTTTTTGGTTCTGTACAGAAAAAAAATGAATAGGGAAGAACTAAGCAGGATAAATAGTAGTGCGATATATATTATTTCTGAATTTCTTTTTTCCTGAATCAGTAAATTCTTTTCGGAGTTTTCCTTTAATCTCAATGCTTGTACTTTTTCTGATTGTTCGAAAGAGAAATCACGTTCAAACTGATTTATTTCGGTGAATTCTTTTTCGGCAAAGATTTCACTTTGGACTATGGCATACTTATTAATATATTCAAATGCGGTTTTATAGTCTTGCTGTTTTACAAATAATTCACTCAACCAGTGATAATTTTTAAGTGTTAACTTTTTTAAATCTATTTCTGTTGAAATTTTAAGACTTCGCTGAAACGAATCAAAAGCTTTATCATATTGGCCTAGAAGCATATAAACTCGACCGATATTTTTTAAATTTATGGATTCCAAATTTTTTGTCTGATAGAGTCTACTCTCATTAAGGGCCAATTTGTAAAAATATAAAGCACTATCGTATTGAAGCATACTTCTATATACGTTTCCAATATTATTTAAAGCTGCACAATGTCTCTCTTTAAGACGTAAATTATCTGGGGGAATATTTAAAGCTAAATTATAATAGTACAAGGCAGAGTCATTTACTCCTCGATACCAATAATTAGTTCCAATTGATATGTATATTCTAGAAATACTATTACTCTTTGTGTTTATTGCAGACTCCAATGCTTGTTTGAGGTAATCAAGTGCTTCTTTACTATTTCCCATCTGGCGATTTATGATACCTAGATTATTTAGTGCGCTGATTAACCCAAAATTGTGATTTCCTTGTTTGAATAGTTTATATGCTTTAGTGTGGTATTCGAGGGATTTCTGATGAGACCCATGGTATCTAAATATAACACCTAAATGATCCATTGTTAGGGCAGTACCAATTTGGTTGTGGTCTGTTTTAAATATTGTATATGCGTTTAATAAAGATTCAAAGGCCTTGTGGTGATCTCCTTTATTCTCCTGCATTATCCCAAGTACCAAAAGCATATTTGCAAGCTGAGATGAATCATTTGTGAGTAAAGCGGAGTCTACAAATTGCTGAGCCAATGACACTGCATCTTCATAACTGTTTAGTTGGTATAAGGTTTTTAATTTTCCATGTGTACCAAGACTATCCTTTGAATAGTTAATGGAATGTGAAATATGATTAGATGAATTTGATTCTTGGGGATACAACACATTCAAAGTAAAGATGAAAACTATTAGTAGTACATGTTTTTTACAATATTTCATGAATGTGATGTTTACAAAAGTTCTACCCCAAATATATCAATTTAATTCTTAACAGATACATCTATTCCTTTTTGAATATTCACTAATGTCCAATATCAAATTGTATGTTGAAGATCATCAAATTAACATAGCCATTTTTTGTATATCGAATATTACCGATTTTAATATTGTGGTTAATCTAATTGTATGTTATTTATTCTTTAAAGAAAGCTCTATTTTATTGAGAAGGTCTTCTTTATCAATTGGTTTTGAAATATAATCATCACATCCATTTTTAATCGCCTTTTCTTTGTCACCGGCTAATGCAAATGCTGTTTGTGCTATTATTACAATATCTTTATTGAATTGACGAATCTGTCGAATTGCTTCATATCCGTTCATATCGGGTAATCTAATATCCATTAATATCAGATCGATATATGGATTACTTCGGCAGACTTCAACCGCTTCTATTCCGGATCTAACGTTTATTATTTTTTTTGCAATCTTCTCAACCAAAATAGAAATTAAATCTTGTGAGAATTCATCATCTTCAACAACTAATATATTTAGCATTCCACTTACGTTATCCTCCTTTGTTTCCTGTCTATCATTTTTTGTAATTGATTTGGATTCAGATCCAGAATTATGGTCAATTGTAAAATAAAATGTTGAACCTAAGCCCACTTCGCTAACTACCCAAATTCTTCCACCTAACATTTCAGCATAAGCTTTTGATATGGCCAGTCCTAAGCCCGACCCTTGATTTGCCTTACTATCTTCAATATCGGCCTGTACAAAACGGTCGAAAATGGCTTTCTGTCTATCTTTGGGAATTCCGATGCCAGAATCTTTTACATAGAATTCAAATTTGGTTTTTCCATTCTCATTCTTTACTTTATAACCTAATTCAATAACCCCTTGATCTGTAAACTTAATGGCGTTTTTGATAAGGTTAGTTATGATAGAATTGAATTTATCAATGTCAGTTATACACCTATCCTCCTCCTCTAATACTTCATTTCTTAAGATAAGCTGGATTCCCTTATTATTTGCTTCATGTTTAAAGAATGAATGTAGATCTTTTAATTGATCATTAATATTCACCTCCGAAACCGAAAGTTCTACCTGACCTGATTCAATTCTTGAAATATCAATAATATCGTTTACCGTACTTAACATCCTAACGCCACTTCTCTGAATAATATCAACGAATTTTTGCTGTTCTTCACCAGTAAGATTGGGATTGTATAGTAGTTTTGTAAAGCCAAGAATACCATTCATTGGTGTACGGATTTCGTGACTCATATTAGCCAGAAATGCAGATTTAAGACGATCACTTTCTTCAGCTTTTTCTTTGGCTTCAGTTAGTTCTATTTCGGCAAGTTTTCGTGAAGTAACATTGCTACCAAAACATGAACCTCCTATAACTTGTCCATCTTTAACAATTGGATTAAACGATACATGAATATATATTGTGCCTTTATCGGTTGGAACAGCATCTTCAGTATCAAATCTCTCGTTATCAAGTACTCTGTTGTATCTGGGTAACCAAAGAGGTTGTAGTGATTCGGGGAGAGCTTCAATTAAGCTCATTCCGGGTTTAAGAAGAACACCAAATGTATTTAAAAACTCTTGTTG
>CALCGQ010000096.1 GCA_937901015.1 uncultured Bacteroidota bacterium
CTTATGCAGGATGATGATAATCTTGACGTTGTGCTACTTGACGATAGTTTTCAACATCGTTATGTAGTTCCTGGAATTTCCATATTACTTACTGATTTCCATAATCTTTATATGGAAGATTACCTGTTACCGGCAGGAACATTACGTGATGTGGTTGCTGAAGCAAAGCGGGCAGATATAATTATCGTAACAAAAACATATAGAGTACTTTCGCCCATAACCAGACGCAGAATAAAAGGAATCTTAAAACCAGAAGAACATCAGAGTTTATACTTTTCCTATATAGATTATGGTGATTTGTTACCGGTTCCTGGATTTGAAGGAATAAGTGCTCCAAAAAAAATAAGTACCATTGTTCTGTTCTGTGGAATTGCAAACTCATATCCATTCCAGGAATATCTGAGAGATCTATGTGTGGATTTATTTGTAATTGACTTTCCAGATCATCATGTTTATAAGAAGAAAGACCTGCAACTTGTTGCCCGAACATATAATGACGCGTTTACCAGAAATAAAATTATTGTAACAACTGAAAAAGATGCAATGCGTTTGGTAAAATCTGAATATATTCGCGAGTTAGATTCTTTGCCATTATTTTACATTTCCATTGAAGTGAAATTACATGGCTTAGATAGTTCTAATTTTGCGAATCAAATTAAAAAATATGTTAGGGAAAATAAAAGAAGCGGTACGGTACATTGAAGATAAGGTAGTTACAAAGCCAAAGATAGGAATCATACTGGGATCTGGTATTGGTGAGCTTGCTGATGAGATTGATGCAGAAGTTACAATACCCTATGATACAATTCCAAATTTTCCAGTTTCAACTGTTAAAGGACATCAGGGGCAATTGATTTTCGGCAAATTAAATGGTGTACCAATAGTCGCCATGAAAGGCCGCTTTCATTATTATGAAGGATATAATATGCAGGAGGTTACTATGCCCATTAGGGTACTGAAGCTTCTTGGAATCGACTATTTATTCGTTTCAAATGCAAGTGGTGGTGTTAATCATAATTTCGAAGTTGGTGATATTATGTTTATTACAGATCATATTAATCTGATGCCAAATCCATTGATTGGTGCGAATATAGATGATCATGGTCCCAGATTCGTTGATATGAGTGAAGCCTATGATAAGAGGTTACTCAGCATCGCGAAGAAAATTGCCAGACATAATGGAATAAATTATCGAACAGGTGTTTATGCATCAGTTACTGGTCCTACTTATGAAACTCCAGCAGAATACAAGTATATTCATACCCTAGGTGCTGATGCTGTAGGTATGTCAACTGTTCCAGAAGTAATTGTTGCGCGACATATGGGATTGCCAGTTTTTGCAGTCTCAGTAATATCAGATTTGGGAGTTGAAGGAAAGATTATTGAGATTTCACATCAGGAAGTTATTCAGGCTGTTGCAAGAGTAACACCTAAATTAATAGAGTTGTTTAAAGATCTAGTTAAAGAAGTATAAAACTAATAATTTGAGTAGTTCAAAAATATATTTTGCATCCGATTTCCATTTGGGAATACCCGATCATGAAAGCAGTTTAATCAGAGAGAAGAAATTGGTTAGATGGCTTGAGTCCATTGAAGGGGATGCCACTGAAATTTTTTTGATGGGTGATATTTTTGATTTTTGGTTTGAATACAAATATGTTGTTCCCAAAGGTTATGTTAGATTATTAGGAAAGATAGCTGAAATTACTGATCGTGGAATTCCAGTTCATGTTTTTAGAGGTAACCATGATATTTGGGCATTTGATTATCTAAATAAGGAATTGGGAGTAAAATTATACCGTAAGCCTCAAATTAGAGAGTTTGATGGAAAAAAATTCTTTCTTGCTCATGGCGATGGATTAGGTCCTGGTGATAAGGGATATAAGTTCCTGAAAAAAGTATTTGAATTTAAACCCAATCAGTTTTTATTCAGATGGTTGCATCCTGATATCGGAGCAAGAATGGGGCTATATTTCTCTCAAAGAAGTCGATTGGCAGGAATGGCAAAGTTTAAAAAGAATCCTGTGAAAGTTGAATTGGAAGATGAAATGCTAATTCATTATGCGAATCGAAAAGTTAAAGAAAACCCTGACATTGATTATTTCATTTTTGGTCACAGACATATTCCAACCCAAGAAAAAGTTGGTGATAAAGCAGAATTGATTATCCTCGGCGATTGGATATATCTATTTACTTACGGTGTATTTGAAAATGGTGAA
>CALCGQ010000097.1 GCA_937901015.1 uncultured Bacteroidota bacterium
GAATCTAATTTAGAAAAAAGATTTTCTGGTCTAAAGAAAGTAGCAGAAGGGGTTATTGCTCCTGTTAAGTCTGTTTTAGATAGAATATTTGATTTCTTTCTGAATATTTTAATAGGAAGATTATATTCACAAATAGTAGCCAATTCATTTGAATTTAAGCTGGCTAGATCCATATCTCCGAACTTTACCAATCCTGATGTAGGAACGTCAATGGTACCAATAATATTTAGTAATGTGCTTTTCCCGCATCCCGATGGCCCGACTATTGAAATAGCTTGGCCTTCACTTAATTTAAGATTAATTCCAGTAAGAACATCCTGTTTTACAGTTGAATCAGAATTATGATATGTTTTTGTGATATTATTGAGTTCAGTTATCATCGGTTAAAGATTTATAGATACTAAGAATACTTTCGCTAACCTTATCAATGTTATACTTTTCAAGTACGGCATCATATCCATCCTTACTCATTTTATTAATTTTATCGTGATCCTTTAGTGTATTAGCCCAAGAATTGGCAAGTTCTTCAGCAGTATTTGGGCTATAGATAACACCACCATTGGTTTGTTCGATTATTTCAGGAAATGCACCCAGCTTAGGCTGAACTAAAGGTACGCCACATGCCAATGACTCTAGTTGATAAACTCCAAAAGCTTCACCTTTAAGAACTGGCACTGAAAGTAATGTTAGTTTATTGAAGAATGAATATCGGTGTTCTGGCTGGTATTCATCAATAAATTCAACATCACCAAGAATTTTTGCTTTTTTAAGTTTTTTAATTTGCTGATTGATGAATTTTTTGTCATCTCCGGTATATCCACCAGAAAGCTTAAGTTGAACATCCTTGAATTCTTGAATTTTCTTTAACTTAATGAAAGCATCAATTAATAATCCAAATCCGTGCTCCTCATACATTCTTGATATATATCCTATAACTTGAGGTTTAGAAGTAGGATTTGAGTATTTGTAAAGTGACGATTCAATTCCGATCGGAACTATATGCATCTTCTCTTCAGGAATACGCATCTTTTCTTTCATCTCTTTCGCATAATAGTCGCTTACAGCAATGAATGCATCTATATCCTCAGCTTTTTTGCTCATCAAGTCCCAAACCTTTGTTCTGTAGTGGTCATTCATTGCATCAACCCATACATCTTCATCTTGAAGTGAACAAACAACAGGAACATTCAATTGTTCGCGTATTTGTTTTGCAAGACCCATCAATAGAGCATTTGATAAATGTACAACATCAGGTTTTTCATGGTTTTTAAGAAAATCGATTAATTCCTGAAGTTCTTCATTTTGATTTCCATCTTTACCCATTAGCATTGAAATGGTCATCTCTTCAAGTCCTTCAGTTCTCGTTGATCCTGCCTTTTTTGCTGCATACCTTAGTATGGAAGAAGAATTGAAGAAGTTCTCTAGCCAGAGAGGCATTTTCCTAAAGATTTTAAAATTCTGTTTTAGATATATATTTACAGCACCATAAAATATTGGATTAGTATCTTTTTCAACCCCATGCTCCATGGTTAATGGTAAATATATAGGTAGCATCATGGCATCATGACCCAGCTTAATTAGAGATTTTGTATGACCGCTATCTCTCAAGCAATTGCCACAATAGAACGTGCCACCAAATCCAGGAACTATATTTACTATCTTTATTTTTTT
>CALCGQ010000098.1 GCA_937901015.1 uncultured Bacteroidota bacterium
CCTACTCTATTCATAGGTACAATGACCGGGTTATTCTTTGCCAGTGTGATCAACTATCTGGGAATAGCTGAACTACCTGTAGCTAACTTTGCCCTTGTCGGTATGGCAGGCCTATTAGCGGGTGTTGTTCACGCACCCCTGACTGCAATTTTTTTGATTGGAGAAATAACGGGTGGATATGATATGTTTCTACCCATTATGCTTGTTGCCACCATATCCTACGCCATGGCAAAGCTTATTGTACCAAAATCAATCTATACAATCCAGCTTAAAAACAGAGGTGAAGTTATCACACATCACAAGGACCGTGCTTTATTATCGATGATGAATATTGATAATTTAATTGAAAGTGATTTCAGTACAATCGATCATAAAGCAACACTAGGAGAACTTGTGAAAGTCATAGCTAACTCCACTAGAAATATATATCCTGTTATTGATAATGACTCTAATTTTTATGGAATTATTTTTCTTGATCAGATAAGAAACATAATGTTCAAACCTGAAATGTATAATGATACTGCAGTTCATAATCTGATGTTTATGCCATCAAATGTTGTTGACATTAATGATGATATGGAAACCATTGCAGGTAAATTCCAACATTCTGGGAAATATAACCTTGTTGTATTGAAGAATGGAAAATATGAAGGATTTCTGTCGAGAGCCAACGTGTTTTCGCATTATCGAGAGATCCTTAAAGATATGTCTGAGGACTAAATATGATTCATAAACATATCCTTAAAATCCATAACTTTGTACGAATCATCAAATTAACTAGATTGAAATCATTTTTCCGAAAACTAAACTTCATTAAGTATAATGCAAACCCTCTTAGATTAAAGAGATTGGTATTGGTACTTAGCCTTGTGATTGGTCTAGTTAGTGGACTAGCCGCAGTTATACTTAAAAATACTGTATTCTTTACTCATGATTTAATAACACATGGTTTCGTTTTTGATGATTCAAACTACTTGTACCTTGCTTTCCCTTTTCTTGGGATTGTACTAACGGTAATCTTTGCAAAATATATAATCAAAGATAATATTGGACACGGAGTAAGTCGCATACTATATGCTATTTCGAGAAAGCATGGTAGAATAAAACCACATAATATGTATTCTTCCATGATTGGAAGTACATTAACTGTAGGGTTTGGAGGGTCCGTTGGACTTGAGGCACCAATAGTACTTACCGGGAGTTCATTTGGCTCATACCTTGGCCAACTCTTTCGCCTCAATCATAAAACTATAATGATCCTAATAGGAGCAGGAGCTACGGGAGCAATTGCAGGAATTTTTAAAGCTCCGGTAGCTGCAGTAATATTTTCTTTGGAAGTACTCATGATTGATCTAACTATGGGAGCCTTGATTCCGTTGCTAATTGCAGCGGCAACAGGCGCTTCTGTATCATTTCTATTTATGGGAAGTGGTGTACTCTTTACATTTGATCTGGTAGATGGTTTTCATATAAGGCATCTACCCTATTATATTGGACTAGGATTATTCACAGGGTTTGTATCATTGTACTTTACGGAAATGACCTTATTTATTGAGAGGTCAATACAAAAAGTGAATTCACAGATAATAAGGGTTTTAATTGGTGGGGCAACATTGGGGTTATTAATTTTTATGCTTCCATCATTATATGGTGAGGGTTATGAATTTCTGGAATTACTCGTTAATAATAAAGTTGATGGCTTAGTAAATCAGGATGTTCTTGAATTCTCAACATCAACAACATATATACTCATTTTCCTAACTCTTATTGTAATATTTAAAGTTGTTGCCATGGCTGTTACCAATGGAGCAGGTGGTGTGGGTGGTATATTTGCCCCTTCCCTATTTGTTGGTGGTGTTTTTGGTGTACTATATGGAAGATTTATAAACCTATTTCCAGGCACAGATATTCCAGTTAAGAATATGGCATTGGTTGGAATGGCTGGTGTTATGGCTGGTGTAATGCATGCTCCATTAACCGGAATATTCTTGATAGCTGAGATTACTGGTGGTTACGAACTTTTTACACCATTGATAATTACTGCTACTATTTCATACCTGACCATTATGTATTTTGAGCCTCACTCAATATACACTAAGAAATTAGCAGAACGAGGTGAGTTATTCACACACCATAAGGATAGATCTGTGCTACAAATGATGAAAGTTAAAAGTCATTTGGAAACTAACTTTAAAACAGTGGATAAAGAAAGTACACTTGGGGAATTGGTAAGTGTGATTGCAAATTCAGAACGCAATGTTATTCCGGTAATTGATGAAGAAGAAAATTTCTACGGTGTGGTATTTGTAAATGATATTAGGAACGTCATGTTCAACCAGGAACTCTACGACGAAATACTGGTGTCGAATATAATGTATATGCCTGATACTCTTATAAATCCAGATGAATCAATGGAGCAGGTGGCTCATAAATTTCAAGAAACTGGACATTATAATATCCCAGTTATTGACAATGGAAAATACCTAGGTTTTGTTTCCAGAGCACGTATTTTTTCAACATATCAGAAATTACTTAAGGAATTTTCTGATGAATAATATCAATTAAACCACTATGCATTGGAAATAAATACCTACCTGATGGCAAAGGCAATGGGTTAATATATAAATGAAATTCGATGAACGTATGTATTGGAAGGAAAACGGAAGAGTAGATTCTTTAACTTCGGTCTTCGGTCATAAAAGGGATCAAGCAATATTTCTGGGGAGATTAAAAGTTATATGGAAATTAAGAAGTGAAGAAAAAAATACTTAATACAAATGATTATAAAGATACTGTTCTAGTATACGTATTTTTATTCTTGCTACTTTTTTCATGATAAAAAAGTAACCAAAAAATCTAGAAAGAATAATGCTATCCACCGCAGGGAGCCTTCCCACGCCCGCCGACATTCTTTCTGGCCAGCGCTCTTTACGACTGTTTGTAATGCTCAATTGTTTTTAAATTAATGCCTAATCTTGTTTTATAAAACACAACAGTGATCATTGAATATTTGTGAAAAATATATAATATTATAATTTGGTTTTTCATGTTTAAAATATAAAATCCCCAGAAAGTTGGCTTGATCCCATAAAATAAGTTTATTGAAACAAAAGTAGCGGCAATAAATCGCATGTCACTAACCTCTAATTAGATAATAAACTACCATCTTGCTTTGTATCCTCTGGTATCAACATGTATGAAGTAAGTATGAGCTGAGTTTTTATTGTATTTCCCAATACCACCAATTAAATGATCATTCTCAGGATCATTTTCAAGATCACTCAAAACTTCATGTAGAACCATTGCATCAAGCATATCACTTTTACTATTGCTATCAAGGTCATCAATTACACCATCAAGGTTTTCATCAACATAAATATCAGCCGCATCGCCATATATATGCCTGCTGTACTTAACATTTCCAATTGCTTTATTGTAAAACGGAGTACGATAGCCACTCATAATAAAAAGTGTTGACACATTATTTCCCTTTGCAGCCAAGCCATCAATTAAGTGTTCTAGTTTAATAATCAATATTGGATTTACCAATAAGTACTTTGGCCATCCTGATTCCTGCTTACATAGAAACTGCTTAAGTTGAAAATGTGGAGTAATAAATACATCTTTATTAGATTCGTTAACCTCAATAAATCCCTCTGGCTTCGAATATTTACTACTCCCTTTATACTTTTCTTCGGGATACTTACCAATCCTATACTTGTTTAAATATTCACCATCCATCTCAGAAGCAGGTGTTAGAACAAATATCACTAATACAATCTTATCCTGACTTTCCCTATCCTTAATAGTAACACTATAATTTCCTGGCTTTTCAGGTGATACATACTTCCACTTACCATCTCCTTTAGTAATCAATCTTCCATAATTACTTGTGATGACTAGATTATCAAAGTCAGAAGCTTCAACTTTTAAATTAATGGAACTACCTGGAAGGACTATTGTGAAATATCTGGACATAGTTACTGGCTGATGATTGTCAACAGTTAATTTCAGGCCTGTAGCTAACAGTGATGTTACTCCAAGCTGTAAAAAAACTAACGCTAGTACAATATATTTACTCATAATCAGATTATTATTCACTCATCAAACGGATTCTATTTATGAATCTTATATCTATTTTACTTTTTTAGAGTTCATCGGTTTATTTAATGCCTTTAATACCACTGGGTCACGTTCGTACACATCCTTATTGAAAAACACAAGGTCTTGTTTATCAGCACCAGCTGTCCAATATAGAAGTATTATTTCGATTGGTTGTACTAAGCTTACTCGTGTTGTTTCTTGAGAGGTTACAATTTCATTAATCTTAGCCATATCCCACTCAGGTCCCATCAGATTCATTAACAGTTCCCATTTTTTATCTAAACGTATACAACCATGGCTAAAGGCTCTTTCTTCACGGGAGAAAAGACTTCTAGCTGGTGTATCATGAAGATATACAGAATACTTATTGGGGAACATAAATTTCACCTCGCCAAGTGCGTTGTTAGGGCCAGCCTTCTGCCTTAGTATATATGGGAAATTTCCCCTTGATAAACTATTAAAATCAATGGTTGATGGATCTAGTTCTTTTCCATCTCTGTCCATAATTATCATATTCTTATCGGCAAGATAATTAGGATTCTTCTTCAATTTTGGAAGAGTTTCTTTGGTTGCTATAGAATACGGCAGAGTCCATGTTGGATTAATCTCAATATACGACAATGTTCCATCGAAAATTGGAGACTCATGGTAATGCTTACCCACAATTACACGAGAATAAAATACAGTTGAGTCGTTAGTAATTCTTCTAATATTAAAGCCTGCAATATTGACGACTAAAAAATCCTGAGGGAGATGATGGACAACCCAACGCGACCTTTCCATATTTATCCTTAATTCCTCAATCCGCTTTTCAACAGGTATATTAATCAAGGCCAGAGTACCCTTACCTACAATACCATCCTGGTTAAGGTTATGCCTGAATTGAAATTTTTTAACTGCATCTTCAAGATTAATATCATAAATACTATCATTATCACTCACTGTCGTTGGTGGTAAATCGCCTGTGATTGTTAAATACTCTCTTAACTTAACATTCCTTGAATCCTTTACATCTAGCTTTAGTACCTGACCTTTTTGTACTTTAGGCCAGCCTCCGTTTTCTGCAATTTTTCGATAAGCACTAAGCCCGTTTCGTAAATGCATATACATAAAATGATCTGGCATTATTTCATTTATCATTTTTTTCAGTTGCTTATTTGAAAGCGCAGTGTGTAAATAACCACGTGATTCTTCAGGTATCTCTAACTGAGGAATATCCCATCCAGGTCTGATTGATTTCTGGGATACCTTACCAATAATGAGATGACGAGCATACGTAATGATTGCATCCGTTAATATTAAATCCAGATCAGCATAAATATTAGGATCTTCTTTGGATGACACATCTGAAATAAGCCTATTAATCCTTTCCAAATGATAATCTGATGGTGTTAAACCTTCATTATATGAACCCTTTAGGATATCCAATAATTCCTCTATGTTTTTGGATTCTCTCCACGATTGTTGGTAGTTGGTGCTGTTATAATATGATGGAAGCATTTTTTGAGAATACAAAACTATGCCATCTGCAGCAATTGAACTATCATCAACTCCGGCTTCGATCTTGGCTTTAATTATATCACTTACCTGATTATCCTGTGCAATAATCGTAGTGGATATTAATAATAAAACAGAAATAAATATACTCTTTATATACATAGTGAAACTTGTTAAGGATCTTTGGATAATAAAAGAAATGGTACTTCTCAAAACTACAAAAAACCCACATACAAAAAAAACCATCCCTCTAATGAAGGATGGTTTATAGTTTATTGGATAATGATTATCCTACATCATACCTGGCATTCCACCACCCATTGGAGGCATTTGAGGCATTGATGCAGCATTCTCATCTTTATGTTCTGAAAGCACACATTCGGTTGTTAATAGCATTCCTGCAATTGATGCAGCATTTTCTAAAGCAATACGAGTTACTTTTGTTGGATCAACAACACCTGCTTTAATAAGATTTTCATAAACTTCAGTTCTTGCATTAAAACCAAAATCACCTTTTCCTTCTTTCACTTTGTTTACGATAACAGATCCTTCTAAACCTGCATTCTCAACAATCTGACGAAGTGGCTCTTCAACAGCTCTTCTAACAATTGCTATTCCTGTAGCTTCATCTTCATTTTCAACTTCGATCTTTGCAAGAGAAGGAATTGTACGAATAAGAGCAACTCCACCACCTGGAACAATACCTTCTTCGATTGCAGCACGTGTGGCAGCTAAAGCATCGTCAAAACGATCTTTTTTCTCTTTCATTTCAACTTCACTGGCAGCACCAACATAAATTACAGCAACACCACCTGCTAATTTAGCAAGACGTTCTTGTAATTTTTCTTTGTCGTAATCAGAAGTTGTTGTTTCAATTTGAGCTCTGATTTGCTTTACGCGAGCTTCAATATTAGCTTTATCACCTTTACCGCTAACGATAGTAGTGTTTTCTTTATCGATTGTAATCTTTTCAGACTCACCTAACATTTCCAATGTTGCATCTTCCAGTTTGTAACCTTTTTCTTCTGAAATAACAGTACCACCTGTAAGAATTGCAATATCTTCTAACATCTCTTTTCTTCTGTCACCAAAACCAGGAGCTTTAACTGCAGCTACTTTTAATGAACCACGTAAACGGTTTACAACAAGAGTTGCAAGAGCTTCGCTTTCGATATCTTCAGCAATGATAATAAGAGCTTTTCCTGTTTGAACAGCTTTTTCAAGAATTGGAAGAAGATCTTTCATTACACTTACTTTCTTGTCGTAGATAAGAATTAAGGGATTCTCGTAAACAGCTTCCATTTTTTCTGTATCTGTAACAAAATAAGGAGAGATATATCCTCTGTCGAATTGCATACCTTCAACTACATCTACGTAAGTATCGATACCTTTTGCTTCTTCAACTGTTATAACACCTTCTTTTTTAACCTTACCCATTGCTTCAGCAATAAGTTTTCCAATAACATGGTCGTTATTAGCTGAAATTGAAGCAATTTGCTCAATTTTTTTATTGCTATCTCCAACCTCTTCTGTTTGCTCTTTTAAAGAAGCAACAACAGCTTTTACAGCTTTTTCAATACCTCTTTTAAGATCCATTGGGTTAGCACCTGCAGTCACGTTTTTGAAACCTGTAGCATAAATGCTTTGCGCAAGAATTGTAGCAGTTGTTGTACCATCACCAGCTAAATCATTGGTTTTAGAAGCTACCTCTTTTACCATTTGAGCACCCATGTTCTCAACTGCGTCAGCAAGCTCAATCTCTTTCGCTACTGTAACACCATCTTTGGTTACTTGTGGAGCACCAAATGATTTATCAATAAGTACATTTCTGCCCTTAGGTCCTAGAGTTACTTTTACAGCATCAGTTAAGGCGTCAACACCTCTTTTAATACCATTTCTGGCTTCACTACTGAATAATATATCCTTTGCCATTTTACTTTATTTTTATTTATTAAATATTGTTTTACATTTTTAAATTACCGCAAGAATATCGGCTTCACTCATAATCAGATAATCGTTTCCTTGAACTTCTATCTCAGTACCAGCATATTTTCCATAAAGAATTTTGTCACCAGTCTTAACTGTTAATATATTATCCTTATCACCCTCTGAAACTGCAACAACAGTTCCTTGATTTGGTTTTTCTTTCGCGGTATCAGGAATAATTATACCTGATGCGGTTTTTTCATCTGCCTTTGCAGGTTCTACAACTACTCTATCGCCAAGTGGCCTGATGTTTAATTTTGTCATGTGATTTATAGTTTAATTTACTAGACTGAGGGTATGTCACAATCTATGCCAAACTGTAGGACAAAAAAAAATGTCAGAATGTGGCCACCTGATTAAATCAAGGTATGACATTCTGACATTTTTAATAAGTAGGTTTCCCTATTATTCGCTCTGAGGCTCTTCTTGTTGTGCAGGAGCTTGGAAATCGATTGGAGCAGTGTTATTGATATTATCAACTTTGTCGATAATCTCTGATTTTTCACCACCTACAACATCATAGTTTCTTGGTATCACCATAGTGGCAGTTAAGCTTAGTACCAGCAAAGCTATTGCTAAACCCCATGATGCTTTTTCAAGAAAGTCAGCTGTTTGTCTAACTCCCATAAATTGTGATCCTGATCCTGTTAAGTTTGTAGCAAGACCGCCACCTTTTGGATTTTGTACAAGTACGATCAAACCAAGAAGTACGCTTACTGCTAATATGAGTACAGAAATAAAAATATACATTGTTCTAAATTTAAGATTCTAGTTCTTTTTCAGCCTTTTCAATAAGGGCTGCAAAGTAACTACTTTTTTCTGGAAATTTCAAGCTTAATTTCTGATAAATTTTTATTGCCTTTTCAAGGTGCCCCTGATCAAAGAAAATACCGGCAAGAGTCTCACTTACAATATTTTCATTATCAACCACACTTTCTTTAGCTTTGTTAATTGGATCATAAAACTCGGCCTTTGGTCGACTTATTGATGGCTCATTCTTAATAAATTCATCTATAATGGCATTTTTAGCTTTAGCAGCTTTTGGTTTCTTGCCCGACTTTTTCTCTTCTCTTACTCTATTTTCGTTTTCAACTTCAAGCTCCTTTAGATGACGATCGATGATGGTTTTAACTTCAGCAATTGAAGCAGCTTCATCATCAGTTGTTTGCAAAGTTTCTTTTGACTGCGTTACTTCTTTCTCTTGTTCTACCTCAACCTTTTCTTTTGTATCTTCTGGAGTGGTTGATTCAGTTTCTTCTTCATCAGGTAATACAACCTTCGAATTGTCATTGTTTATCCTATCAATGTGCTTTCTTAACAAACTTCTGCTACTCACATATACAGCAGTTGTTCTTAATTCAGAGTCGTACTTAATGCTTTTTTCCTTGAACAGATTCATTGTCAGCAGAACACGGGTAGATGGACAATAGGGGAATTCTTCAACTAATCCGTTTAGTTCAAAAACCGATGCGGCATCCAATTTGTCTGGGTTCTGTAGTAGCCCTATAAATTCATCTTTATTCATATGCTTACCAATTTATTACGGCCTTATCAAAAATATCCTGTGCTATGGCTTTACTTAAATCATCAAGTAGCTGAGTCTTTATGGAGTTTAAATCCGTGGTGGATGAATAATCATAAAATTGTGTGAATTTTTGATCAAAGTCCTTATCCGGCTCAAATTTATTATAAAATCTAGCATTAATGGTTATGGTCAACCGGTTCTGAGCCGCAGTTTGATCCGCCTGAATTGCTACAGGTGTAATCTTATATCCAGTAATTTCACCCTCAATTGCTAAGTCACCATTTCGCTCAATCATTTCAAGGTTCGTTTGACCAGTAAACTGATCTCTAAGTATATCTGTGAATATTGGACTTAGTGTTGGCTCAACCAATAGAGCACGATTGGGGAAAAACTGAACGGAAACTGTTTTAGCCTCAGCAGGAATTGATGCTCCAGTAAAAGAATATACACCACATGAAGTAACAATAGTCATCATAACTAATAAAAAAGCAATTACGACAATTGGATATTTTCTAAACCTTACCATCTGTTGAATTCAACTATTTGATGTTATACTCTTTAATTTTTCTGTATAGTGTTCTCTCAGAAATCCCAAGCTCATTTGCAGCGTTCTTGCGTTTACCACGATGCTTTTCAAGTGCCATCTTGATCATTTCCCTTTCTTTATCCTGAAGCGATAATGACTCTTCAATTATCTCTGAATGATCAAAATCTTCATGTTCATGATCGGAATCAATATCATCGGGTCTATGGATTTTTACTGAAGGTGCTTCATGTTTATCCGGAACTATCAAATCAGTACCAAAATCTTTAACAAGTAATGCTTTTGTTTCTTCAATATTATCATGATCATCACCGTTTTCGATAAGTTCCAGAACTATCTTTTTAAGCTCAGTCATATCTTTCTTCATGTCAAAAAGAACCTTATATAACAATTCTCTTTCTGAAAAACTTTCTTCCTTATTCTTATATAGTACGGGTAATTCTGATGTGTGCCCAGATGGTAAATACTTTCTTAGGGTTGCAGAATCAATCATTTTTTCCTTTTCAATGATTGAAACCTGTTCGGTGATATTTTTAAGCTGACGGATATTACCAGGCCAATAAAAATTCTTCAATACTACCTGAGCATCTTCTGTTAACCTTAGGGGTGGCATCCTGTATTTTTCTGCAAAGTCTGTTGTGAACTTTCTAAATATCAGATAAATATCATCTTTTCTATCACGCAAAGGTGGAATAAGAACAGGAATTGTATTTAATCTATAATATAAATCCTGACGAAATTTACCCTCTTCAATTGACTTTGGTAAATTTACATTACTGGCAGCAACAACTCTTACGTTGGTTTTAACAACTTTGGATGATCCAACCTTGAGAAACTCCCCTGTTTCGAGCACTCTAAGCAATCTAACCTGCGTAGAAAGTGGTAATTCGGCAACTTCATCAAGGAATATTGTTCCACCATCGGCAACTTCGAAGTAGCCCTTACGCGCCTCGTGAGCACCTGTAAAAGATCCTTTTTCGTGACCAAAAAGTTCTGAGTCAATTGTACCTTCAGGAATAGCACCACAGTTTACAGCGATATAATGCCCATGTTTTCGGGAGCCTGATTGATGTATAATTTTTGGAAATACCTCTTTACCAGTACCACTCTCACCTGTGATAAGTACAGTTAAATCCGTTGGAGCTACCTGAATCGCAACATCAATTGCACGATTAAGTAACGGTGAGTTACCAATTATACCAAACCTTTGTTTAATTGATTGTATTTCCATCTGTTGCTCAGATATTTTAATCTATAAAATTAATCAAATTCTACTTATAACCCAATGCTAACGGAGTTGCGCATTAAATTGTTGCTCCAATGTAGAGTATATTCTCTTCATTGTTTTGTCAATCACTTTATCCGTTAAAGTTTTTGTTTCATCCTGTAAAATAAATGATAATGCATATGATTTCTTATCATCACCAATATTTGATCCTTCATAGATATCAAAAAGGTTAACATTTTTAAGCAATTTAGGTTCAGCTTTCATTGCTGCTCCCTTAAGATCAACAAACCTAATATTTCTATCTAGAATTATCGATAAGTCCCGTTTTACAGAAGGAAACTTAGGAACAGCTTTATACTTAGTATCTGAGAAATCAGAATACTTCATTAGCAATGTCCAGTTAATATCAGCACAATATACATCCTGACTGATATCGAGGCTATCCAATACCTTCTTGCTAACAAGAGATACATTGGCAACCACTTTCCCATTGAACATGTAGTTTAGTACATAAGTACTTGTTTCTGATTGTCCTTCTTCCAAAGTAACTTTATCCTTTACTCCCAACTTAGCCATAATCCCAGCTACTAATCCGGATAATGTGTAAAAATCTACCAGACTAGGGCTATTCCATGCATTACCAGATGATTTCCCAGTTGCAAGAAGCAATAAGTGGTTTTCCTCAAAGTATTTGCTAACTATATCTTTTTTATCAGTATCAGTAACCAGCTTATATTGTTTTCCAAACTCAAAGAACTGCAGATCTGATGATTTACGATTTACGTTGTATGCAATTGATTCAAGTCCACCAAATATCAGCGACTGCCTCATTACATTAAGGTCTTTACTCAATGGATTCAGAAGTTCAACGTTTTCCTCTGATTTAAAATCAGCTGTAAGGTCTACATATTCAGATTTTGTAAGAGAGTTATTCATAATTTCGGATAACCCCTGAGACACTAAATATTCTGCAATTGAGTTCCTGATTTTTTCCATATCAGGAACTGGTCTTGAGCTTATTGAAGTATTAATCTTTCCACTTATATCAATATTGTTATAACCATAAACCCTAAGGATTTCTTCAACAATATCAACTTCTCTGGTTACATCAACCTTGAAAGTAGGAACCAACAACTTCATTGATTCATCATTACTCTCGAGAATTTCTATTTCCAGATCTCTAAGAATACTTTGTATTATATCTCTGTCGATTGAACTACCAATTAGTCTATCAACCTTGGCAAGATTAATATCTACAGTCCATGGATCAATGGATTCAGGATAAACATCTTTTATTTCTGATGAAATACTTCCCCCGGCAAGTTCAACAATCATATTTGCAGCTCTTTTAAGAGCATAAACGGTGATATTTGGGTCTGCACCACGCTCAAACCTAAACGATGCATCAGTTTGAAGTGCATGCCTTTTGGAGGTCTTCCTTACATGTCTTGAATCAAAATAAGCGCTTTCCAAGAATATATTTACAGTATTATCATCAACACCTGATTTGCTACCACCGAAAACACCTGCAATACACATTCCGGCTTCTTCGTTACAAATCATCAGATCATTTGCATGTAATTTGCGTTCTACATCATCAAGAGTAACAAATGGTGTATCCTGTTTCAGTTTCTTCACAATAACTTTATTACCAACTATTTCATTTGCATCGAATGCATGCAGTGGTTGTCCTGTTTCATGAAGAACGTAGTTTGTAATGTCTACAATATTGTTAATTGGTCTTACACCAATTGAATTCAATTTCACTTTCAGCCAATCTGGAGATTCACCTACTTTAATTCCACTTATTGTTACCCCAGAATACCTTGGGCATGCCTCACTATCTTCAACCACAACATCAATATCAAGTGATGTATTATTAATGGTAAAATTATCCACAGAAGGTAAGTCAAGAGAATACTTTCGTGTTTTGAAGATATGATTAAGTCCAGCAACAAGATCTCTTGCGGTACCAATATGAGAAGTAGCATCACTACGATTTGGAGTTAATCCAATTTCGTAAATTATATCTTCCTCAATGTTAAAATAGTCAGCTGCATTAACCCCAATTTCAATATCATCAGGTAATACCATTATTCCATCATGAGAGGCACCAAGACCAAGCTCATCTTCTGCACAGATCATTCCCTGAGAAACTTCGCCTCTAATTTTGGCTTTCTTTATTGTAAAAGAGTCTTCTCCATCATACAGAGTTGTTCCAACCGTTGCCACAACAACTTTTTGACCTGCAGCCACATTTGGAGCTCCACAAACAATTGGCAGTAATTCTTCACCACCAACATCTACAGTTGTAACACTTAGTTTATCCGCATTCGTATGCTGTTCACAAGTGATAACTTTTCCCACTACAATACCTTCAAGTCCGCCTTTAACAGATTGAAATTTTTCCATTCCTTCGACTTCAAGACCAATATCTGTAAGTATTGTTGAAAGTCTTTCAGGTTCAACATCAAGTTTTATGTACTTAGCAAGCCAATTATACGAAATCTTCATTACAATTCATTTTTCTAATAACCTGCAAAAGTAATGATAATATGTAGAAGAGTTGATAAGAAATGTTGGTATTGCTCGATTGCTCGATCGCTCGATTGTTCTATTGTTTGATTGTTCTATTGCTCGATTGATCGATTGTTTTATTATGCATAATGTTGGATTGATGAATAACTCAAACTGATAACTTGAAAACCAACAGCCAGACAACCTCTCAAGAGATTATTCCCCAGTTTAGTTTCCCCTTACTTATCTCCTCCAACTGGCGCTTAAGCCTGACATTATCTGCAGATTTTAACTCTGGATCTTTTTGTAATATATGTTCAGCAAGATTTCTGGTTTGGGTTATGAGATGAGTATCATGCACCAGGCTGGCAATCTTAAGGTCGAGAACTCCCGACTGCTGAGTTCCCTGCAAATCCCCGGGACCACGGAGTTTAAGGTCGGCTTCTGCAATTTTAAAACCATCGGTTGTTTCAACCATTATCTCCAGTCGTTTTCTACCCTCGTTTGATAATTTATAACCCGACATAAGAATACAATATGACTGATCGGCTCCCCGTCCTACCCTTCCTCTCAATTGGTGTAATTGTGAAAGGCCAAACCTTTCAGCATTTTCGATAATCATAACACTTGCATTGGGAACATCTACTCCAACTTCAATAACAGTAGTGGAAACCATTATATCTGTCTTACCTTCCACAAACCTCTGCATCTCAAAATCCTTATCCTCAGCCTTCATTTTTCCATGAACTACGCTAACTTGGTATTCAGGCATAGGAAAATCATGTAACATATCTGCATAACCGTCCATTAAGTTCTTAAGATCTACTTTTTCAGATTCTCTTATTAAAGGATAAACAATATAAATTTGTCTTCCTTTTTTAATTTGCTCCTTCATAAAGCCGAGAACACGAAGGCGTTTACTTTCAAATAAATGTGATGTGGAAACAGGCTTGCGACCTGGAGGTAGTTCATCGATAACTGATATATCAAGGTTTCCATAAACAGTCATAGCAAGAGTTCTTGGAATTGGTGTTGCAGTCATAACCAACATGTGAGGTGGTACTGTATTTTTACGCCATAACTTTGCTCGTTGAGCAACGCCAAACCTATGTTGTTCATCAATTACAACAAATCCAAGATTTTGAAACTTAACTGTATCTTCAATTACGGCATGTGTGCCTATGAGAAGATGTAAAGAACCTTCTTCTAATTTACGATGGATCTCTGTCCTTTTCTTTTTCTTGGTTGATCCTGTTAATAGCTCCACATCCACATCCATACCCTTTAGCATATTGCGTATGCTATTAAAATGTTGATTAGAAAGAATTTCAGTGGGAGCCATTATACATGATTGAAAACCGTTATCCATGGCAATAAGCATACACATCAAAGCCACTAGTGTTTTACCGCTTCCCACATCTCCCTGTAGCAATCTATTCATCTGATATCCTGTTCTCATATCAGATCTTATTTCTTTAATAACACGCTTTTGCGCTCCGGTTAACTCAAAAGGAAGGTTTGTATTATAGAAAGTATTAAAAGCATCTCCAACGGTCCCGAAAATATGACCTTTGATTTTATGACTAACAGAATTTTTCTGCTTTAGGACTTGAAATTGTATCAATAACAACTCTTCAAACTTAAGTCGCTCTCTTGCTTTATCAATAAAGGAAGTATCAGCAGGAAAATGAATATTTACAAGAGCTTTCTTTCTTGAAATTAAATTATACTTGGCAAGAATATAATCGGGTATGGTCTCAATAAGTTCATTGTAACACTGTTTCAATAGCTCTTTCATCAATGTACTAATACCTCGGGTTCCCAATCCTGTATTTTTTAATTTTTCAGTTGAACTGTAAATCCCTTCTAAACGCTGACCACTTATTTGAAAAGTATCATCGCTATAATCCTCAATTTCAGGATGTGCAAAATTGAATTTATTCTTAAAAACCGACGGTTTTCCAAATATTACATATTTTTTACCAGGAATAAACCTATTTAGTACCCATTGAATACCTCGAAACCAAATTAACTGAATGCTGCCAGTATCATCGGTAAATGTTGCTGTAATATATTTAGCACGTTTATCTCCAACTTTAGTCAAATTAGTAACACGGCCAACAAGCTGAAAATAAGCATTATCCGAAGTAATATCACTTACTTTAAATATTTTACTTTTATCAACATATCTAAAAGGGAAATAATGCAGGAAGTCATTGAAACTGTTAATGCCCAGTTCTTTCTTAAGGAGCTCTGCCTTGCGTGGGCCAACCCCCTTTAAATAGGTAATATTACTATCCAATATACTTTGCATCTAAATGAATTGATACAACAAAGTTAAACTGATTTTAAAAACAGATAATAAACCCATATAAATAAAAAAACCTCCCATTTCTGAGAGGTTTTATATTTGTTTGTTTAAGCTATTAATATGACCAAAGGTCTTCTTCGTATCTAAACATTTCGGTTTTTATTCTTTCCGATTCAAGTAATGCATCTACACCTGTTGCATAAGCATTAATCCTTCTGTCATATACATTTTGTTCTTTATATATATAACTATCGAATAGTCTTTTCCAGAATAACTCATCGTAAGAAAGTCTTGCAGATGAATTAAACTCATTAAAAACCAGTGCCTGAGCAAATACATTTCTAGCCTCAGCATATGACAACCAGAAAAGTGGTGATGGTTGCTCTTGTCCATCGCGCTCTACAATAAGAACAGGACATACAGCGATAATTCGCACCATCATTTGGCTTCGTTGTTTATCAAAATACCAATCCTCTTTGATACGTAACCGCATAACCTTTGAAGGGTCGAATTCGGTAATAATCAATGTATCATATTCTTCATATGGAGGATAAGGGCGTCGACCTACTTGAGGAAGTGTATCAGTTTGTCTACCTATGATTTCATTATAAGTAATAGGTATTAATAATTCATCCGTATTACTGATATCATAAGCTGTCATTTGACCACCTTCTTTCAAAGCATCAAGGATAACATTAATAAATGATTTCCAATTTGCTTGTGAATCTAGAGGGTAATAAAACTTCTGATTAAACTTTTGCTTAAAATCAATTTCACGCCAAATTCTTTTTGACCACATTACATCCGCCTTGCGAATAGGAGGATATGGAATAGGGTCTTTATTTACACTCCAGCTTTCTTCAGGAAACAAACCATCTACCGGCGCTTCATTGATTATCTGGGATTCAGCCGCTATTGAAAACAGCATCAACAATGTAAATAAACTAACAACTAATTTTTTCATCCTTCGATATTTTAAATATTACTTAAGTTCCAGGTTTACTGGATTTAGCCTTCTATTTGTTCCGTCAGGACCAGAAGCTTGGATATTCTCAAAAAAGAATTTTTGTTTTCTCTTACCATTACGGATAATATTTTTTACATCATCTGTAAAAACATTACCTTTTACATTTTTCTGAACCCAGTCACCATTAATGATAGCTCCAAATGTGTATGATTTAACTATAAAATAGAGGTCAAATTCAAAATCCTTCATATTAGGGATAATAGCGGCTGCAGCAAGGAGTACATTTTTATCAATATCTCCGTTTGACATACCACCTATTTCAGCAGTTGGATCCGGAACACGCTTAACCCGAAAATCAGACTTACCTAATGAAATATTGGCATCATCAATTTTTGCAGTAGCGCTAATTGTTGCCATACTTTTACCATCAGGTCGCTTATCTATTCGTACCATCCATTCGCCATCTTTCTTCGTCAATTTCCCAATATTAATCGTTGGGTTAATTTGATCTTTAGATAGTCCTGCTGCAGATATTGAAACAGGGTTATCAACACCAATATAAAATACATTCATTTTTAGCGGTGCAACAGTAAGTGATGGAGGAGCTACATAATATGAACCCTCATACGGATATGTTACTATATCATTTGTAACAGGGTCACGCATCTCTATTATACCTGCATACTTTTGGAGTCCTTCAGCATTAGTATTAAATTCAAGCTTAATAGTCCCTTCTTCTCCTTCAACAGTTTTTGCTCTATTAACGTCAGTAGGTTTCCATGTATCGGCACCTTGAACATATTTGCTATTGAGTTGAGTTTTTGAATCATAAGCAGCAACTAGTACTTCAGCTTCATATTTTTGTCCTTTAAATACATAAGTACTTTTTGGGATAATCTTTGCTGCAACATTATCAAATTTAAAATCCTTTTCACTTACAGAAGCATATAGGAAATTTAATGTATTAAACTCTGCTGATCTAACTTCAGCAATAATTTTATTTAGAATTGTAATATCAGCTGCTAAAATTGTGTGATAGAAGTTATGTTGCTCCCAATCCTGAGGTTGTCCACCAGCATCCTTATAAATTAAATCACCACTAGGTGGATTTGTAATAAGACCAACCCTAGTAGAATTTTCAGGTAAATTCATAACATTCAGAACAGTATCGCGATATACCTTCATCTTTTCAGATAAAGTATATGCTTCACCACTCTTATTTTCACGCATCATGTAAAAGGTTGTTGCATCAAACTTATCCTTTGTTGGTACAGCCCTTAGATCAAGTACTTTTTTACTCACGCCATTAATAACGGTGTCAATATAATAAAGATTCATTATTTCAGTCGAATCTTTGCGCTCACTTACCTCAACAAGTTTATACTTAATAAAATCGAGGTATTCAATTAGTTTTTCTGCTTCTGTTTCTACATTTTGTGCACGATTCCAATAAGGACCAACCTTATTAGGGTTCATAGTATACTGATTTTCAAACTCAGCATACTTTTCGCGAATTTTTGCAGTAAGACTCTCATTGGTACTTTCCATTGATTTATTAACCACTAGGAAAGCATCAAGAATCTCTTTAGAAACATTTAGTGCAAGGAGTGCTGTGAGTACCAGGTACATCATAGCAATCATTTTTTGCCGTGGGGTTTCTTTATATCCAGCCATTTTTTATTGTATTAATTTATGGAATTGATAATTATATACATGCTAAACATTAGCATTCATGGCTGACAGCATATTACCATATACTCTATTAAGCGAAGTCATACGTTGTGTTAGAGATTCCATCTGAGTTGAAAATTCAGCTGTTGAAGCAGTTGAAGTATCAAGTTTAGCAAGGAATTCATCCATTTTAATTTGGAACTGATCAGATGTTTCAACTGCTTTATTTGATCCTTGAAGTTGAATCTCATAAATAGAGTTTAATGCTGCTAAATTATCAACAATCTTACCTAATTGATCTTTATAAGCATCGCTTTCAACATCAGCTTTAATGGAAACGGCAGCTTGCTCATATGCACTTGCTAGTACACCGGCACCATCATTAACTTTTGTCATATTTTCAGAAAACTGTGCAGTTGCTTCTACCTCTTTACCAAAAGCATAGCTTAATTCTTGTGCAGAACCTGAAGCAGTTTTTAAATTCTTATAAAATTCTTCTGAAACAACAGCAGCATCAGTAACACTATTGAGTTTGAGTGCATTTTCACTCAATTTCTCCATTCCTGTACCTAATTTTTCTATGGTTGAATCATCAATTTTTGCTTTTTCAAGCATTTCATTTAATCTCTCAGTTGGAGACTGTCTTTTTTTCAACTCTTTACCTTTAACACCACCGTACATACCTGCTAATTCAGGATATACTAAACTCCAGTCTGGTTCAACATGAGGAGGTTCAAATGCAGAAAAGAAGAATATCAGTGCCTCTGTTCCTAATCCAACGATAAGCATAATATCAGCATAAGGATAGTGATTAATTTTAAATAATGCACCAATAAGTACTACTGCTGCTCCTAGACCATATACTTTGGCCATAAAATTTCGGTAACCCCGTGTTTTTGTAAAACTGAATGCGCCCATGTTTTAAAGTTGTTAATTATTAAAATTTGGTTTATTAAATTTATTTTGTTCTTTGGTTTCTTAATTATATACTCTTGATGCTTTGTTTGGATTGTCACCTTTATTACGTCCTAAATAAGGCTGTACACATCTAAAACCTATATATGACTTAGCAGTATCTTGGTATTCATATGCTCTGGTTGTAACCTGTAAATAGTAAGCGATATCTTTCCATGAACCACCACGAATAACTTTTCTTTTCATTACTGGAGGATCATCTTCTTTAGCACTATAAGTATAGTTAGGATTCATATCCCAAGTAAAGTTATATGTTGCAGGATCGAATGCACTATTTGTCCATTCAGCAACATTACCTGACATATCATATAATCCCCAATCATTTGGTGGATAATGCGCAGCAATCACTGTACGAATACCACCATCTGCAATATAATTACCTCTAAGAGGCTTGAAGTTTGCAAGGAAACATCCTTTTTCATTTCTTGTATAAGGACCTCCCCAAGGAAACGGATTAAGTGTATAACCCCCTCTTGCAGCCCATTCCCACTCAGCTTCTGTTGGCAAACGGAACTCAGCTAAATCAACACCACCTTTTTTACTTCTAAGGTGAGCATTTAGGAATTCTGTTCTCCAAACACAAAATGCACGAGCTTGTTTCCAGTTTACACCAACAACAGGATAATTGTCGTATGCAGGATGCCAGAAATATTTTTGAGTTAGAGGATCATTAAATGAATAGGTATAATCATGAATCCATGATAATGTATCAGGATATACACCAATAGTTTCTTTACGAACATATACTGAACGGTCGCGTAAACCTTGTGGTCGGTTTGCTAAACCTGCGTTTCTATAGTCAGCATCTTCGGAGAAGTCTTTTTTAGCAGCTGCATGCAGATCAACCCAGTAATATTCATACATAAGTTTACGAGTATCAATCTCTTTACGGCGGAAGTACCTTTCATGTTCTGGAAGATACATCTCATCTAGAGCGTCTCTAATATCCTGATCTTCGCTATTCCAGTCGATATCAGTCTTCCAATTAAGGTAAGGAGGATCATATACTTCCCCTGTTTTTGGATGTTCCTCGATAAGGAACTCTTCGGGGTTTACATCACCTAATATTGTACGTGCAATAGAATCACGAACCCAATATACAAACTGTCTGTACTTATCATTAGTAATCTCTGTTTCATCCATAAAAAATGCAGAGACCGATATGGTTTTTGGCTGAATCATATAACTATGTGTTAAATCTTCATCGCCAGCTCCCATTGTGTAGCTACCCATCGGTACGAAAACCATTCCATATGGATCTGGTTGATAAAATGGCTTTGATTTCTTTCTAGTTCCCACCAGTTCTCCGTTTCCAGAGTTACTGCAACTTGCAAGAATCGTTAATGCCATAATGTATAGAAACAATCTTTTCATAATTAAAATTTTGCTTTTTTACGAGAATAATCCTTATCCTAAATTTATAGTGCGCCAAAAGTAAGAAAATATACATTCAACAAACTCCTTAACCGATATTTTTTCAAAGAATTACTACAAATATCTTGTATTTTTATAACTTGTCTTAGAACGATCTGTTTTGATTTTAAAACAGTAATTCAATCCTATTTCATGACTACCAGGCACCCCTAATCTCTTAGTATTTATATCATAAGCGTAGCCTAGTCTGAAATCTTTAAATCTCAATCCAACCATTACTCCAACAGATTCTTGAAGACGATAATTCAGTCCTCCCCAGAACTTGCTATTGTAATTAACGGTAGCTGAGATATTATATTGTGTTGAAATAAAATCACTTTGTATTAATAATGACGGTTCAATTTCGAATCTTGGATCACTAGGAATAATATAATTATACCCTGCTAATAAATATAATGTTCTATCCGTAGAGATTAAACCATCACCATCAGTATCAAGTTTAACAAATTTCGACTTTAGTAGATTCGTTAATGAGATACCTATATAATAGTTATTAACTGATTGGAAAAATATACCAAGATTAGCATCAAATCGCATATCCCCCTGCTCTGACTTCAGAATTACAGGATCATCATCAACAGCTCTATACTTAGAACCATCAATACTTCTGTTTTTTAACACACCACCTACTCCTATTCCCAAGGTACCAATAGATAACTCTGTATGAAAAGAGTATGACAATAAAACACTGATATCATTCCAGTTATATGTAGCTTTATCCTGAATTATTGCACCACCTAAACCACCATGTAATAACTTTATGGGAGAATCAAGTGTAATCATATAATTCTCAGGAGCTGCATTCTCGCCGGTTTCATAATCCTTAAAACCAGCCCATTGTTGCCTCATCAAGCCATTAACACAAATTCCTTCACGCATACCTGCATAGGCAGGATTAGTAAACATTTGAGCATCTCGATATTGCGTAAATATTGGAGCCTGCTGACCAAAAAGTGTAGTCAAAGGCAATAATATGATAGCAATCAATATGTTAAAAAAACGCAGTTTCAAATTATATAAATTATGAACGCAAAAGTATAAAAAACATATGTAATAACTCAATATTCACGGCTTTTGTTGCATTACCACCATATTTTTCGCCACTAACTTGCTAATGAGCAAAATAGACAATCAACCATCAATATAACTTATGGCTGGAAATGACATTATATGTTGGTCCTTTTCTTGAAAGTATGCTCTCCATTAGTAAAACTTCGTTAATCTCATATTTCTGAAAATAAGAATTACGAAATTTTTCAATTACAGCGTTAAACGATTTCTTATCAGATATTTTTTTAATTCTTCCTACGGTGAGATGTGGAACAAAGTTCTGTCTATCCTTTTTAAAACCCGCATTATGCAAATTATTAATTAACTCATTTGCGATATCTGTAAGAGATTGACAATTATCAATTCCAAACCAAATAATGCGAGGGTCGTATCTACTACCAAAAATTCCCGTCTTTATTAATTCAATATTAAAAGAACGCTTTGACACAAATGTGTCAATAATAACCTTATTGACATCGGAAATGACCTCATCGGATGTATCCCCTAAAAATTTTAACGTTATATGAAATTTATCTGGTTCAACCCAACTAATATTATGGGCGTTAAGAGACTCTTTCAAGGAACTATACTGATCAAGCATATTCTGATCAGGGATAATTCTAATTGCAATAAAGAGTCGCTTCATTTATATTGAATCAACAACGATGACTGTTTTTTGGATTTCACCAGACCATCCTTCGGAATCTATAACTTTAAGACCCACTTCGTAAGTTCCTGGACTTGAAAATTTATAAATCCTTTCCGGGTTACTAGATGCCTCGGTCCAATTCATCTGACCTTCATAATCCCATTTAAATTTAAGGTCATCCGTAAGATCTTCCGCATCGGAGCTTGCTGATGCATTAAAGATAACAAGGGTTGTTGTATCTATTAAACTAGGTGAATACGAGAAC
>CALCGQ010000099.1 GCA_937901015.1 uncultured Bacteroidota bacterium
ATCCAATCAAACAAAAGTTTATAAAATGGGAATAAAGAATAAAATATCAGAAGGTTATATGTACTTCATCACAATGACGGTGGTAAACTGGATAGATATTTTTACCCGCCCAACATATAAACACATTATTGTTAATGCACTTAACTATAATCAAAATAATAAAGGACTAATTATTTATGGTTGGTGTTTAATGAGTAACCATTTACACCTATTGATGGAAGCAGAAGAAGGAAAAAACCTTAGTGATATTCTCAGAGACTTCAAGAAATTTACCAGCAAGGCAATAATAAAGGAGATAATAGACAATCCTTCTGAAAGCAGGAAAAAATGGCTCCTTAATGAATTTGAATTCGCTGGAAGATATAATAATAAGATTAAAAACTATAAATTTTGGATGGATGGAAATGATGCTAAAGAAATTCATTCAACGGAAATTATGGAACAAAAACTGGAATATATACATGAAAATCCGGTAGTATCTGAAATAGTTGAGAGAGCAGATGAATATATACATAGTTCTGCAAAGAATTATGCTGGTGAACTTGGATTAATTAAAGTTGAATTAATATAGTAAATAAATTGATTATAAATCAAAAACCTAATTCATTCCGGATTACAAATCCGGAATAGCTACACGTAGCTCATTCGCATTTGCAATCCGAATGCATAGAGCAATGGATTTCTAATCCAATTAATAAAAAATGAAAACAACAATTAGAATAATTTCAATATTGTGCATTACTTTGTTGGTGAGTGTAAATGCACATGCACAAAAAAAAGTTCGTGCAACAGGTTTTTTCGAATACCTTAGTAACACTTGGATACCAACTGATTCATACAAGGTAATAGGGTTTGATGGTTGGCAAAATCAATCTACCATATATAATAGGATAAACCTATGGTACAACCCTACTAACAATCTTGAATTTCATGCTGGTATACGAAACAATTTTACATTTGGACCACTTGTAACTCAGTATAATAAGATTATTGATTATGCGGAATTAGCGACATATGATGATGGATATCTCGACTTAACATGGATAATATCAAGTGATAACTCAAATGTGCTTTATACAAATCTCGATAGATTGAATATGAAATGGACTATGGACAAATTTGAACTAACCATTGGTCGTCAAAGAATTAACTGGGGGACAAATCTTGTTTGGAATCCAAATGATATTTTTAATGCATTCAACTATTTCGATTTCAACTATATTGAACGTCCTGGTAGTGATGCTATATTACTCGAATATTATACTGGTGATTTTTCCTCCATACAATTAGCCGGAAAACTCAATTATCGTCAGGAATTAATCGACTCAATAACAATTGAGAAAAAACTAAGCCTGACAGCTGCTGCACTATATAAGTTTAACAAATGGGGATACGACATCCAGTTTTTCGGAGGAATGATGCAAACAGATGCTACAGCAGGCCTAGGATGGTCAGGTAATATTGGAGGAGCAGGATTTTCTGGAGAGGCAAGCTGGTTCAGAGACTTAGACGATTTTGCTGACACTACAGGCATTGTCGTTGCATCAATAAGCGGGAATTATATATTTAAGAATCAGATTATGGTTAACGTAAGTGCCATATACAATAGTAATGGTTCCACTGATTATGCATATAAAGATGCACAGGGTGCTTTGGGCTCATTTTCAACCATGTTTGCAAGCAGTCTTAACGTTAAAAACCTTACTCCCTCTAAGCTCGACTTATTCGGCCAAGTTTCTTATCCGGTATCACCATTGATAAATGTTAGTTTATCTGGAATGTTAAATCCTTGGGATATGTCCTATTATATAGGACCATCAGCTACTTTTAGTCTTACCGACAATATTAGTTTAATGTTAGTTGGGCAAATGTTCTTTGGAGATCAACTTACAGAATTTGGTGACTATGGACAGATGTTTTTCATCGATCTTAAGTGGAATTTCTAGAAACAAAAATCTTTCTATTTTTGCCATCTCAATAACTAAAGCATTATGGGTTCTGGATACAGAATAGCACGATCAACATTTCTTGCACTTTACGGGATAATTACAATAGCATTAGCATTATCCATTAAGGAGTTTGGAATATACTTTGGTGTAATCCTAATGATAAGTACTGCTATCTCAAGTATTTTTATATTTCTACATTTTGATAAGAAAATAGATAAGAATATAATTATCGAGATAGCTATGGATGGATTCGCAGGTTTGATTATTTTCACCTATCCAGATCCTACCGATAGATTTTTTATGCTTGATTTTTCTTTTTGGATAGCTGTGATGGGAATGCTATATATGGTAAAAGGACTATTTGACAAAAAATCAAGCAAGTATCTTTGGCTATATGTATTGAGTGGTATTATGATGATAGTGCTAGGTTTTATTATTCTTAACTATAGCACTGATTACTTAGGATCTGTGAGTTATCTTATCGGAATCGTGTTATCATATTACGGTTTATTAAGTATATACCTAGAGAAAGTAGATAAGCAGATAAGTTGATCAATATATGGTAGTTGTAAATTAACTACTGGTAATTGGTATTATTTTAAATATTTTTGAAAATTCAACTTATATATCTGATTTAGTGATAGTTT
>CALCGQ010000100.1 GCA_937901015.1 uncultured Bacteroidota bacterium
TGTCCAATCGGGCAGTCTTTTTTTTGTTTAAAGACATCTGTTTCATGCGTCCAGGCATGAAATGATACCATGTCATCAGTTTTCGTAATACTCATAAATTTCTTGTAGCCTTATGTTTCATACATACCAAATTAGTTGAGTAGAGGGTCCTTCTCCAATATTTGTTGAGGAATTTGTTTTATTAACAAAACGACTTCAAATATTAACAATTTCTTCAAAGGGCTATCAGTACATAAAGCCTAATTCCATTAATTATCAAAAGTTTTTGATTAAAAACTTACATCCAAATTCCGAATGCCGCAGCAAATATAGATGTTAGTGCAATTTCTGTTTTGCTTATTTAATTGATTTGTTGTAGATTTGACCACGTTTTTCGACATTAATGTCATGTAAGGTGATTTTTAAGAAGGATGGACTAGGTGCCAATGGCATTTTCCTGATTAAGTAGTTTATCTTACACAGTGCATATTTATTAAGTTTTTTGAATGATTTGATGAGAAAAAATTTCACCTGACTAACATTGAAATTCCTCATTTTCTTCATTCATTTTTGAGCAGAAAAATAATGATTAATGACTATAAATCGAGAATTTGTAAATACAATTAATATTTTTAACTAACATTTTAAATCATGAAAAAATTATTACTTTTTGTATTGGCTTTTGGAATTGGATTTGCGGCTTTAGCACAAACTAAGCATGTGTTAAGAAGCACTAAAGCTCCTAATGCTGATGTATTAATGGAAGCTGCACCTCAAACTGCTGGCAACATTATGGATACAGAACTTCCTGAAACTATCCAAGGGGATATTAAAGGACGCGCTGCAACTTATGTACCAATAGGTGTTTCTGGTAATGCTTACGGTTTGTATGGAAATCCAAGAACTTATCTTTGGGCAGATCCAAGCCTTAATAGTGTAACATTCGCTCACCGTATGACAGGTGGAGTTGAAGTTGATGGTAACAGTCGTTTTGCATATGATGTATCTACTGACGGTGGTTCTACATGGACAAATAACGTACACGTTTATTCACCAACAGGTCCTGGTCCTCAGTATCCACAAGATGGTGGTAGATATCCTCAAGGAGCAATTATTAATCCTGAAGGAAATACAGATCCAGCAAATGCGTATTACTCATATTTTGGACCAACCCTTGATAATACAAATGGTAACTGGGGTGGTTTTGCCTATGGATCAAATCCTTTAACAGCAACTGATCCTGCAACTCCTACACAAAATAACCTAACATCAGGAGGAGATTTCTGGCGTTTAATTCCTGATGCTTATACTGTAACTACAAAAGGTGAAGCTTGGTATGTTGATGGTAACTACGAAGGTGCTGATTATGTTTATAATGGTACTATGATCCTTGGTAGAGGTGGAATCGAAGATGGTGAAATAGTTATGAACGAAGAAATTATTGATATGTTTTCAAATGGTGAAGGTATCAATGATATGAAAATTGCTTTCGGTCCTGATGGTATGACTGGTTATATTGTTGTTATGACAGATCTTGCTAGTGATCCTGTACCTTATACTTCTTATCACCCAGTTATGCTAAAAACTACTGATGGTGGTGATTCATGGAGTGAACCTATGTCTGTTCAGTTTGGTGGTGTTGATGGTATTGAATCATTAAAATACTATTGGTCAGACGAAATCTTAGAGAGTATTGATGTTTATGGTCCTGGATTTAACAGAGACGAAGTATATTACAACATGGGATTCTCAGTTGATCTTATTGTTGACGGACAAGGTAATCCACACTTAACAGGTATTATAGCTATTGGTTCTGAAGATGGTTGGTATCCTGGCGAAGGAACAATGGCAACATGGCATGTATATTCACAAGATGGTGGAACAACATGGGATGCTACTGCTCTTTATGACAATATTTTCTTTGATGGTGATATAGGTGGATTAGGTATCTGGAATCGTCCTTACGCTGCATCTACACAAGACGGACATTACCTATTTTTCTCATGGATTGATACTGATTTAGATGGTGCTGAAGCTAATACTAATCCTAACATTTTTGTTGTAGGTTATGATTCAGAAGATCATTTTTATACAGAAGTTGATAACGTAACTGAACTAAGTCTTTATTGGTTTAGTGCATTCTACGGTACAATGGCACAAAATGTATTTGCAACTGAAAATGGTAGTGTTTGGGAATGCGAAATACCATTTATGTTTACTGAGTACACAGTTCCTGGTGATCCAGCAGCTGAAATGAACTTTTACTATATTGATGGTTATACAATGGATATGCCAGTTGGTATAAGTAATAACGAAGCAATTGCTGATTTCTCAGTAGCTCAAAATTCACCTAACCCAGCAGTTAATAACACTAGTA
>CALCGQ010000101.1 GCA_937901015.1 uncultured Bacteroidota bacterium
TGGCCTAAAATTAAATTAAATTTGGCGCTGAAATAATTAAAATTATATCAATGAATATTCCAGAAAATTTACTTTACACAGATGACCACGAGTGGGTTAAGTTAGATGGCGATTATGCTTTTATTGGTGTTACCGATTTTGCACAAAAAGAGCTTGGCGACATCGTTTTTGTTGAGGTTGAAACCATAGATGAGGAACTTGAAAAAGGTGATTCATTTGGTACAATTGAAGCAGTTAAAACTGTTTCAGATATGTTTATGCCCATTGGTGGAAAAGTTATTGAATTTAATGACGAGCTTGAGGCAGATCCTGAAGTAATTAACAAAGATCCATACGAAAAAGGATGGATTGTTAAGATTCAAATTGCTGATAAAGCTGAACTTGATGAGCTACTAGACAAGGAGGCTTATGCCGCTATTATTGATGCTTAAAAGTCTATGTTAATCAGGAGATTATGGCCATCCCTGGTATGGGCAGTTGCAATTTTAATTTTAACTGGCTTACCTGGAAAATATTTCCCAACTGTGGTAAGTTTTTGGGATTGGTTAAGTCCTGATAAAGTCGTTCATGTTTTTATTTTTGGAGTACAAACAGTACTACTGTTATATGCATTCCGAGCACAATTTTTTACTCGCAAATTGCGTTGGATATATATAGTGTTAATTTTAGCATTAACTACATTATTTGCATTGCTGACGGAAATCCTTCAGAGGTATGTATTTATAGGACGACATGGAAATGTATACGATTTTTTAGCAGATTTTATAGGTGTTATTGTCGGATTCTTGGCATATTATTTGCTTATTATCAAAAAGAAAGGAACTGGTAATTAAACCTAACAAAGATTTTATTACTTTAGCAAATTATACTTTTTAATATAAAATTACTTAGAAATGGAAGCCAGGAAAACAAAAAAGGCAGACTTAGAAATTAAAAAAGGATACTTTTTTGAAATAGGTCTGATTGTAGCTTTATTGGTTGTTTTTGCAGCTTTTGAGTACAAAAGTTATGATAAAATAACTGTTGACTTAACAGCTAGAGCTGTTGATGATACGCCAGAAGAGATTATTCCTATTACAGAGCAAAAAGTTAAACCACCACCACCACCGCCACCGAAACAGGTAACAAAAATTACAATTGTTGAGGATGATGTTGAGGTTGAGGATGAAATCGACATTGATGTTGAGGCTGATGACGAAACGGAAATGGAAGAGTATATTCCACCGGAAGATGACGATGAAGAGATTGTAGAGGCTGAAATTTTTACTGTTGTGGAAGCAATGCCAGAGTTTCCTGGTGGTATGGCCAAGTTAATGGGATACTTGGGAAACAACATTAAATATCCTCCTTTTGCAAAAGAAACAAATATTCAAGGTCGTGTATTTATCAATTTTGTTGTTGAGCCTGATGGAAAGATTTCAAACGTGAAAGTACTTAGAGGTATAGGTGGCGGATGTGATGAAGAAGCTATCAGAGTTGTTGAAAGTATGCCTAATTGGAAGCCGGGAATGCAGCGTGGTAAACCAGTGAGGGTATCATATAACTTACCTGTGAAATTTACACTTCAGTAGTATATAAAATATTAATAATAAAAAAAGCTGCTATCCAATGGATAGCAGCTTTTTTTGTGGTCGTTTGAATTATTAATCAAACGAAAGTATTGATTGCTCAATTATATTCATTGCTTCTGCGAGTTCTTCTTCACTAATAACCAATGGAGGAGCAAATCTAATTATATGGTCATGAGTAGGTTTCGCAAGAACACCATTCTCAGCCATTTTAATGCATACATCCATTGCAGTTTTTCCGTTCTTTGGTCTAATTACAACAGCATTAAGTAATCCTTTACCTCTTACCAATTCAACCATATCAGAATCGATGCTTCGCATTTTAGCTCGGAAAATATTTCCTAGATTCTCTGCCCTTTCTTCCAGATTTTCATCTTTAACAACTTGTAATGCTGCAGTAGCAATACGCGCAGCAACAGGATTTCCACCAAATGTAGAGCCATGTTGTCCAGGTTTAATGGTCAACATAATCTCATCGTTTGCAAGTACTGCAGAAACGGGATATGCCCCACCTGATAGTGCTTTTCCTAAAATTAAAATATCTGGATGAACACCTTCATGATCACATGCAAGCATTTTACCCGTACGAGCAATACCTGTTTGTACTTCATCAGCTATGAAAAGAACATTATTAGCTTTACACATATCAAAAGCAGTTTTTAGATATCCTTCGTCTGGAACAACAACTCCTGCTTCTCCCTGAATTGGCTCAACTAGGAAACCAGCAACATTAGGATCTTTAAGTGCAACTTTTAATGCATCTAGATCATTGTAAGGAATTACAATAAAACCAGGTGTATATGGTCCGAAACCAACTCTTGATTCAGGATCAGTTGACATTGAGATAATGGAAATAGTACGACCATGGAAATTATCAGCACAAACAATAATTTTTGCCATATCATTTTCAATGCCTTTAACATCGTATGCCCAACGTCTACAAAGTTTAAGGGCTGTTTCATCAGCTTCAGCACCTGTGTTCATTGGAAGAACTTTGTCATATCCAAAAAACTCTGTAATATATTTTTCATATACACCAAGTGCATCACTATAGAATGCTCTTGAAGTTAAAGTAAGTGTTTGAGCTTGCTCAACCATTGCGCCTACTATCTTTGGATGGCAATGTCCTTGATTTACAGCTGAATATGCTGATAAAAAGTCGAAGTACTCTTTGCCTTCTACATCCCAAACTTTTGCTCCTTTACCTTTTGAAAGTACAACGCCCAATGGATGATAATTATGTGCACCATATTTATCTTCAAGTTCCATTGCCGCTTTTGATGTTAATATCTCTGCCATACTAGTATGTTTTAATAAGTGAATTAATACCAATTAATAAATTTGTTTGAGCAAAATTAGTCTTTTTCTCTATCTAAATAATAAAATAAATGGCAATTTGTATTTGATCTAAGAATCTACAGTAAGTGTCTGAATGGTAGTAATATCCATTCAAAAAATTTATTGATCAAGGGACGGTTTTTCCAATTCAAATAGTTGAACCTTTGGGAATCTGAAATTGTGGTTTTTACATGTGAGTTTACCTGACGTGCAATTTCTTTATTATCACCAACTAACATTATCTCGTACATATACCTAAAACTTCTATAATCAAAGTTAGAAGAACCAATGGCGAATATTTTCTTATCAACAAGCATTAACTTAGCATGAAGATTATTTAGCTCGTAAAATAGGATATTGACGCCTGATTTGTAAAGTAGTCCAAAGTATTTATTTCTTAAGATATCAATGAGCGTAACATCCGAATTCTTTGGTAAAACTATATTTACGCTAACACCTCGTTGAGCCGCATCCATTAATGCTTTCCTGAGAAAGAATCCAGGCAAAAAGTAAGGAGTTTCTATTGTAATAACTGATTTTGCTGCTTTTATAAGCTTTATAAATTTGTTGTTGATTAGTTTTTTTGTGATTGATGGAACATCGCGTACTATCTCAAAATTTCCATGTTTGATTAGTTTAGTTCTATAGGGACTATTAAAACCATATTTATTAAAGCCACGATAATCCTGATTGAAAAGCTTGACAAAAGTTACCGTTATATCACCTTTCATTTTTAGAACTGATTCCCTCCAGTTCATGTTATAACCAGTTAAATTCGAAGAGCCTATATATGTTATTTCATCATCAATAAGAAGAAGTTTTCTGTGATTTCTTCGATGAGATCTGGTAAACATATCTGTATTAAATTTTATCTTTTCAAAGAACCTAACCTTTCCACCATATTTAATAAGTTTTTTGAAATAGTCATCATCAATTGGTCCTGCTCCCCAATAATCTATTAGAATCTTAACCTTAACTCCTTCTTTGGCTTTCTTTGTTAGAGCCCTTCTGAACCTGTCGCCGATTTCATCCTTCCCAACTCTAAATGTTTCTATATAAATGTAATTTGTAGCTTTATCAATATCATCTATCATTTCATTGTAGTATTGCAATGGCTCGTCAAATAGATGATATGTTTCGTTTGTTTTCACTACTTTTTTCTAGACTTTAAAAACAATAAATATACAAACAAAACTATAATTATCAGTCCAGAGATAATCATGAGGATAAATTTATATCTTGATAGTTCCCTCTCTTTAATCTTATTGTCTTGCTCAAGTTGGTTATTCTTTTCTATGTTTTCTGCGATCTGGTGCTCTATTTCAAGTTTGGATAGCTTAAATTCATTCAATTTTTCAATAAGTGTATCCTTAGTGAACTTGTATAAGCGGAAGTAGTTTTGAAATTCATCATAATTGCAGGTCAGAGCAAAACAGTGTAGAAGAGATTCTTGGCTTTTTTCAATATACTCTACCTGTCCATCAATTTTCGCTTGATACAGGCTTTCTTTAAAATAATAAATGGCTTTTTCAATGCTGTCAAAAATTTGATACATATGTCCTAAGTTATAATAAACCATAACTATCCCATTGTGAGAATTTAGATCTTCATAAAGCTCTAAACTATATTGTAAGTGTTCATTTGCATTTATATAATCCTCCATATTTATGTATAACGTTCCAAGATTATTATTTAATAATGCTATTCCAATTTTGTCATTTTGACTCTTCTTGAGTTGAAGTGCTTTATTATAAACACTTAATGCCTTTTTATAGTCCTTATACTGATAATTATATAATTCACCAAGATTAGTAAGTGTTTGCGATAAAGCCCTTTTATTATCTGATTTAGTAAACAGAGAAATGGACTTTTCATAGTAACTGACGGCTTCAATATACTTGCCTAGTTTAGCATATATAATACCAATACTATTGTACGAATAAGCAATTCCATCAGTATTGTTTATCTCAGTAAAAGTTGATGCAGCCAAAAAATAATTTTCAAGAGCGTCGTAATAATTTTTACTGTAATAACATATATTCCCAATTTGAATCAGCGATACTCCAACACCTTCCGAATTGCCTATTTTTTCTTCCAATTCAAGTGATTGGTTATACATATCCTTAGCCTTATTGAACTCTGCTCTTTCTTCATAAATGAGTCCGATGTTGTTAAGTAGTTTTGCTTGTCCCGGTTTATTACCAGTTTCTTTGTAAATATCTAAGCTTGCATGAAAATAGTAGAAAGCTGTATCAAGATAGCCAGTATAATAATTGCTTGTTCCTAAGGATTTAAGAGTCAGGGCTTCTAGCTCAGGGTTTTTTAGGTTAACTGCAAGATTATAAGCTTGTTTGCCGTAATTTATACAATCTGAAAAAACAATATTCCTGTAAGCTTCGGATAGTGTAATAAGGGCATGGACTTTTTCATTAGATTCTGTATTTTCTACTATGATTTTCAAGCTGTCAATGGATTCTAAAGTTGCTGAAATACCACTTGATATTAAGATAATTTGGGTTAGAATAATTATGGTTAATTTCCTCATAACTGCAAAGTTAGTAAAAGAAGCAATAATTGTATACCGTGTTAATTATCAATTGAATTATAATTATTCAAAATTAAATAACAAGGCTATAATAATAATGAGATGATCATTAGTTGTTATCTTTGTAAAAATTATTGAAACATGATAAAATCAATGACCGGTTACGGTAAGGATATTGTAAGTCTTGACAATACATCAGTAACAGTTGAAATACGAACACTAAATAGTAAACAGCTTGATATAAACCTTAGGGTGCCTGCTTTTTTAAAGGAAAAGGAAATTGAAATAAGAAAATCAATTGCATCGAAGCTGGTTAGGGGCAAGATTGATGTGTCCTTATTAATTGAATTTAATGATGTGGAAACGGCACCTGTTATTGATAAAAGTATTGCTAAGCATTACTATTCACAGCTGAAGGATCTTGCCGAAACCATGGATCAAGCTGATTTCAATAACTATCTTGATATTATTGTAAAGATGCCAGAAGTATTTGTTCAAAAAGAACTCGAAGTTGGAGAAGGTGAATTTAAGGCTGTAACCACTTGTTTGGAAAATGCTTTAACAGCAGTAGATAATGCTAGAAGTAGTGAGGGAGCAGATTTGGAAGTGGATTTTAGGCTTAGAAACGAAAATATTCTTGAGCTGTTGGATAAGGTCGAATCTTATGACAAACAAAGGGTAACAAAAATTAGAGAAAGGATATTAAATAATATTCAAAAATTTATTGTGGATCCTGAAACAGACAAGAACAGATTAGAGCAAGAGATTATATATTATATTGAAAAACTTGATATTACAGAAGAGAAAGTAAGGTTGAGAAACAATTGTATTTACTTTTTGGAGAATCTTGATAATAAGGAATCATCAGGTAAAAAACTTGGATTTATAACTCAGGAGATTGGGAGGGAAATCAATACTCTTGGTTCGAAAGCAAATGATTCAGACCTTCAGAAAATAGTAGTATTGATGAAGGATGAGTTAGAAAAAATGAAAGAACAATTGTTTAATATTTTGTAGAGATGTCGGAATTGAAACTTGGCAAGCTTTTAATTTTCTCAGCTCCATCGGGATCTGGTAAAACAACCCTTGTAAAATACATTATGGAAAAGCAGGATAATCTGGCTTTTTCCATATCAGCAACAAGTCGAAATCGTCGAGGCAAGGAAGTAGATGGACAGGATTATTATTTTTTAAGTGCAGATGAGTTTAGAAATAAAATTTCATCTAATGATTTTGTTGAGTGGGAGGAAGTATATACCAACAGGTATTATGGCACTCTGAAAACGGAGGTTGACAGGATTCGGAAATCCGGAAATCATGTTGTGTTTGATGTTGATGTTGTTGGTGGAGTAAACATTAAGAGCATATATGATGATCAAGCACTTGCCATATTTGTGATGCCTCCTTCTATAGAAGCATTAAGGGATCGTTTGATTGCAAGAGGATCAGATTCAGAACAAGATATTCAAACAAGAATAGATAAAGCCGAGTTTGAATTAACTTTTTCCCATAAGTTCGACAAAGTTGTAATAAATGATGATCTTGAAAAGGCTAAAAAGGAAGCTCTTGAACTAGTGCTTGATTTTATTAAGTAAGAAGATAAATTATGAAATCAGTAATTCTACCGGCATATAACCGAAATATAATACGAGCAATGCTTGGCTTAAAAGTCGAAGAAACGGAAATGCCAATTCCAGGCGAAAATGATATTATCATAAAAACTCATGCTGCTCCAGTAAATCCTTCAGATATTGCATTCATTCAAGGTGTTTATAATATTGTAAAGCCAATTCCTACTGTTCCAGGATTCGAAGCATCAGGTATGGTTGTTAATGCCGGAAAAAATGGAAGCCATCTGGTTGGTAATAAAGTAAGTTGTTTTGTTCAGGATGATAATTCAGGTACTTGGTCAGAATTTATTATTGCGAATATTGCTGATGTAATTGAGCTAAAAGATGAGATGGATATGGATCAGGCAGCTTGTTTCACTGTGAATCCATTTACTGCTTATGCAATGTTCGATATTGTTTTACAACGAAAGTCAACAGCCATTATTCAGAATGCTTCAGGAGGTCAGGTAGCAAATTTCATCAGGCGAATGGCTGACGAAAACGGTATCAAAGTAATTGATATTGTAAGAAAAGAAGAAACTGCAAGTATGCTTCGGTCAAAAGGAGCAAGCTATGTTATTGTGGAAACTGATGAGGATTTCGAGGAAAAGTTACAGGATATGTGCACTAAGCTTCAGCCTACGGTTGCTTTTGATGCAGTTGGAGGTAATCTGGGTGGTATTATGTTTAATGCACTTTCGGAGGATTCAGAGTTAGTAGTTTATGGTGGACTATCTGGTAAGGGGCTCTCTGATTTAAATGTCATGGATGTTATCTTTGATAATAAAATAGTTTCAGGATTCAATCTAATGGATTGGAAATCTGATATTGGCAAGGACGAATTTGAAAGAATTTCATTATTACTTCAGGATAAATTCATCGCAGGTGACTATGTAACCGAGATTGGTGGGACAACCTCACTGGAAAATATCGTAAAGGGATTACGTGGTTATATTGCCGATATGAGTAAAGGAAAATTGTTGGTTAAACCATAGATATTTTGAATATGGGTGGAATAAAAAAAATAGGATTGCTTTTTGGATCTTTTAATCCAATACATAATGGCCATTTGATATTAGCAAACTATATGGCTGAGTTCACTGATTTGGATGAAGTTTGGTTTGTTGTTTCTCCTCAAAACCCATTAAAAGATAAGAAGAGTTTGCTAGCAGACTATCACCGTTTGGCTCTAACTCGACTCGCTGTTGAAGACCATCAAAAACTCAAGGTAACTAATATTGAGTTTAGCATGCCTAAACCCTCTTATACAATTGATACTCTAACTTGGCTAAGTGAAGAATATCCAAATAATGAATTTGTGCTAATATGTGGGACTGATATTTTTAACTCATTTCATAAATGGAAGAACTATCAGGAAATACTAAATCAGTATAGTTTATATGTATATCCTAGGCCAGGTTCTGAACTTGGTAATTTTGCAGATAATCAGTCAATTAAAGTGTTTGATGCTCCACAAATGGAAATATCTTCAAGTTTCATAAGAAAAGCCATAAAGCAAAAGAAGAATCTTGATTATTGGATGCCGTTAAAAGTATATGAATATATTCTTGAGATGCATTTTTATGAAAAATAGATAATTTGTTGCCAAAATGAATGAGATGAAACTAGTGTCTCCATTTCAAATTCTCATACTTACCCATAGAATTCCTCAATTTTACCACATATAATATCCACAACATCAAGAGGTAATTCATAAAAAAGAGGAAGTCTGATTAACCGATTAGCAAATTTATCTGTATTAATTAATGGCCTTCCTTGATATTTATGTTTGAAATATGGGCTGCTATGTAAAGGTAAATAGTGGAAAACCGCCTGTATCATGTTGTTATTAAGGTGACTAAGTAGTCTGTCACGCTCCGCCATATCACCTGTGATAAGATAAAAAACATGACCATTATTAGTTGCATAATCAGGAATACTAATAAGCTCAAAATGTCCTAGTTTGGAGATGTTAGCCAGATTATCATGGTATCTGTTCCAAATCGAAATCCTGGTATCGTGAATATCATCAATATGTTTTAGCTGTGCATATAGAAATGCTGCAATCATATCTGATGGGGTGTATGATGCGCCAACATCTACCCATTCATATTTGCTTACTTCGCCGCGTGAAAATGCTGATCTGTTTGTTCCTTTTTCCCATACAATCTCAGCACGTTTAATGTACTTATCATCATTGATAATAAGTAAACCACCCTCGCCACTGCTTATGTTTTTTGTTTCATGAAAGGAACATGTTGCGAATTCACCAAAACTACCCAAAGGCCTTCCTTTGTAGAATGAATCAATAGCGTGAGCAGTGTCTTCCAATAATATTATATTGTGCTTCCTACAAATGGCAACTGCTTCGTCCATATCAACTGCAATACCACCATAATGCATTACCATTAGAACTTTTGTATTCTCAGTTATTAAGCTTTCGGCATGATCCAAATCGATATTAGGATGATTTTGCATGCTGTCGGCAAATAATATATTTGCTCCTCTAAGAATAAACGGACTTGTGGTTGAAACAAAAGTGTATGAAGGCATAATGACTTCATCACCTTCTTTTAGCTCCATAAGAATGGTGGCCATTTCCAATGCATCGGTACAAGAGCTGGTTAGAAAAGTTTTTCTGTAACCATATTTTTTTTCAAAAAATTCCTGACACTTCTTGGTGTATAATCCATTTCCGGATATATGCCCGAATGAAGCAGCACTGGTTATGTTTTGAATTTCTTTGCCTGTAAACCAGGGTTTGTTAAAGGGAATTTTCACAATACAAAATTAGTGAAATTTTGATATCCTTATTGAAAGAATAATTGGCATTGTTATAATTTTATTCTTGAATGGGAATATTAGATAATAAGTGAGTGAGGTTTATATGGTTTTAAAATAAAGACGTTTTGAACCATTACTTTCTTCAACACGACTTATATTTCCATCATCAAGTTGTGCAAAGAGAAAATCTGCAAATCCAGAATTAAAATCATGATTTTCAAATTCTAATATAGTATCATCTTTGCCGGTTAGTTTGAAAAATGCTCCACGGATAAATTTAGCTTTACCAATGTATGACTCCTTTGTCATTACATAAAGCTGGTTTTCAATTCCTTCCTGGCCTTCGCATAATTTGAAACCAAGTAGTTTGTTATAGCGTTTAGCTCTGTGGTTGGTAACTAATATATGTGCATATGCTTTTAATCCGAAAGTCATAATACCCAATTCGCCAAAAATCAGCACTGCCAGAAGAGGAATATGTGTATTTAAATACTTACTGTCCCAGATAAATATCCCTGTTTCCATGGATCGTTTTTCCCAATCGATATCTTTACCATTGATTAATCCAATCTTCTGTCCTTTGTACTCTATAACAAAGAATAAGTTGTGATGATTATCAATTGATTTAAACCAGAGTTCCTGCATATCGGAAGTGATATGCTCCCTATATTCCATGAATTGACTCACATCATGTGAATTCCTGTGTTTCCTTACAAGTTCAATGTCATCATGAACGAGTTTCCTAAATGTAATATTTCCTTTCTGAATAATCATTTCGACTGCAAAAGTAGTAGAATAATGTTTTGAATTTCATAAAAAATAAAAAGGCGGGTTATTGGAAAAATAACCCGCCTATAATATGTATAGTCTACCTATTCTTCGAATGCACTTTCAAATGCATCTTCAAAATATTTAGTAATCGAATCGCATCCTTGGTTAAAAATCCGATGAGCATTATCTTCACAAGTGTAAACAAATTTAAGATTATCCTGTTTGGCAGTAGATAACAACGACATAGCCTCAGTTTTAATATCCTCAAGCTTTGTTTTCTGTTTAACTCCAAGTTTTTTAATTATATCAGTAAGTTGTTCAAAAGATAATTTGTCAATTTTTGAACTGAACTCTGCATTAAACTCTTGATAAACTTTTTGAGTATTTGTAAAACTACCACCAGATTCAACCGGGAATGATGCAGGTAAAATTAAATCAGCTTTCTTTGCTGTTTTGGTCATAAATGAATCCTGAACCATAACAAAATCAGATACTGAAAGCCATCCAGCAATTCTTACTGCATTCTTCGCAGTACCAAGCGGATCTTCACCAAAAATGAATAAATTCTTAAGTTTACCTTCTTCTAAATTACTGAATTGACTTTCGTTAACAGTAGCAGGAAGTTCATCAACTTTCCATTTTTTCTTCATTAATTTAACGAGCTTAGGATCATTGATTGACTGTGTACCAACTCCCAACTTAGGACATACTCCCATATCGAATAATCCTTGTGAGTTATTCTTTTCCTTTAGTGAGATTAGACCATTTGCTGTTTTGCCCAATTTACCAGTTATCATACTAAGGTTGAATAACTCATAACTTGTATTTGCTGAAATCTCTTTCTCAGAGAATACAATAATGGCATTCATTTCATCATTATATGATTTTGCAAATTGAACAATAGTATCCATATATGGCACACCTGATAATTTCACAAGTTCTCCAAAGTTTTCCTTAAGAACCTCTTCCTTATATTCTTCATATCCTTCGCAATTGTCATTGATAAACATTGCGTTATGGAAATTATTTGCCACAAGATAATAGTTAACCGCTTTTATGAAGTGATAGTATGAACTTATGTTTAGTACATTATCAACTTTACGTAACATTGAGCTATTATCTTCAGTGGTAATTAGTTCCACCGGAATATTATTGTTGTACTGAGCATTAACAATCATAAAACCTGCAACAGCATTATCTTTGTTTATCTCGGATCCAAGAAGGTATACCTTACTGGCATCTTTAATCTGATCAAAAGGAACATTATTTCTTGAGTTAAAAGTATATCCATCACCTCTGTTTAAATAATGAAGACTAGTAACATTATTTGTTTTTGCTCCTGCTCTTGCCAACTTTTGAATCAAGTACATTTCCTCATTTGTTAAACGAGCACCTGCAAAGAAAGCATTGTCATCAGGATTTACAGCCGTAATTTTTTCTGCTATAATATCATATGCTTTTTTAAAGCTTATTTCTTTGAAGACACCTTTTTCCTTAAGTAGAGGTTTTGTTATCCGAGCGTTATCATTTAAATAGTTAAACCCGAATTTAGGATATCTACAAATATTACCATCAGGATTTACAGTTCCTTGATGGCCGGAAACCTTCATTACAAATTTACTCTTATGGTGGAGTTCAATCTCACAACCAACAGAGCAGTAATTACATATCGAACTAACAGTGTCGGTTTTAATTGGACCTGGTTTAAATAATACATTTTCAGTTAGTGCACCAGTTGGACATGTAGAAATACATAAACCACATGATTCACAATTTGAATCCTGAAGCCTTTCGCCCATACTTGGAGCAATTGATGTGTGGAAACCTCTATCAACGAGCCCCAGAGCATCAGCACCTACAACTTCTTTACAGATTCTTACACACCTTGAACAAAGAATACATTTATTATTATCAATTTCAATGAATGGATGACGAAAATCTACTTTGTACTCATTGTATTCGCCAGCAAATTTATTCTGCTCTACCTCATATTCTGTAGCATAGTCCTTTAGATCACAATTAAATACCTTAACACAACCACATTCTAAACAGCGCTGAGCTTCATGTTTTGCAACTTCCTCATCAGCATAGCCGAGCTCAACTTCATTAAAGTTAATACGGTTATCAGCTTCAAGAACAGGCATTTCTTCTCGTTCCTGTGTTGGATAACATCCATTATAAACCTCAGAATCCTGAACTTTAAAGTTGTCTTTTTTACTTAAGAACTCGGGTTTTGGTGGAACGATTTCCTTTTCATAAAGAAATTGATGACAGCTCATGGCTGCAGTTTTGGCTTGTGCAATTGCCTCAATAACAGTTGCAGGACCAGTTACACCATCACCTGCTGCAAATACGGAATCAATACCTGTTTGTAAAGTACCAGGATTAGCATCAATATCACCCCAGCGGTTAAGCTTTAACTCACCATTATCTGCTGATGCATTTATGTCGTCTAAGAAATTAACAGTTGTCTTTTGACCAATGGCCGCAAGTACATAGTCAACCTCAAGGTCAAACTCAGAACCATCAATAGGAACAGGTCTTCTACGTCCGGAAGCATCTGGCTCACCCAGTTCCATTTTTAAGCAAGTTACTGACTTAACCTTACTTTCTTCATCTTTGTTAACTCTAACTGGATTAGTTAATAATAAATAATTTACGCCTTCAATTTTAGATTCATGAATCTCAATTGGATTGGCAGGCATTTCTTTTTCAGTTCTTCTATAGATCACATAAACCTCTGTGGACCCACATCTGATAGAAGTACGACAGCAGTCCATAGCTGTGTTACCACCACCAACTACGGCTACTTTTTTACCTTTAAAATCGTATGGCTTACCTGAAACCTCCATTTCCTTAAGGAAGTCAATTCCAGAAAATACATTCTCAGCATCATCGCCTTCGCAACCAATAAGAGTTCCTTTTTGAGAACCTATAGTAAGTACTGTTGCATCGTATTTTTTCTTTAGATCGGCATAAAGTAGATTCTCACCAAAATTCTGGTTGTAGTAAATTTTTACACCAAGTTCAGTAATATTATCTACCTCCTTTTGAAGTATATCATTTGGTAGCCTGTATTCAGGTATACCATATCTTAACCAACCACCAGCTTTTGGTGCTGCTTCAAATATATCCACCTGATGACCTAGTTTTTGCAAGAAAAATGCTGCTGATAGTCCTCCAGGACCTGCACCAATAACTGCTACTTTTTTACCAGTTTTTTCTTCAACTTCTGGTTCCCATTTCTCTTTTGACATTAAATCAATGTCAGAAGCAAACCTTTTCATATAATCAATACCAACAGGAGCTCCTTCATTCATAAGGTTCCTACGGCATGCAACCTCACAAGGGCGAACGCAAATTCTACCACAAATTGCAGGAAGAGGATTTGTTTCTTTAATCAATCCAACAGCATCACGATACTGTCCTTTGTCGATGTGGGAAATATATCCTTGAATGTCAACACCTGCAGGGCATGTTTGTTTACATTGGGCAGTGCAATCAGCATAGTGGTTGCTTAACATTAAATCCAATGCTGTCTTACGCCCTTTTTTTATTTTGTCATTGCTGGTAACAACCTTCATTCCCTCTCTGACTTTTGTAGAGCAAGAAGGCTGTAAACCTCTTAATCCTTCAACCTCAACCACACATACATAACATGATGTAAATGGTTTTAATCTTGGATCGTGACAGAGAGTAGGTATCTCAATATTATTTCTATTGGCTACATCTAGAATGGTTTCTCCGCCATGCGCCTGAGTTATTTCTCCGTCTAATATTATATTAATTATATCGCTCATTTCTCAATTCTTTCTAAATTAATAAACCCTGATTGCATCAAACTTACATTTAACTACACATGTTCCACACTGAATACAATCTTCCTGACGGATAAAGTGTATCTCTTTTCTGCCACCATCAATGGCATCGGTAGGGCATTTCTTAGCACAAATTGTACAACCTGTACATGCATCTGGAATTATTTCATATGTAAGAAGTTTCGTACATGCTTTCGCTGGACATTTCTTATCGTTAATATGTGCTTCATATTCATGACGGAAGTACTTAATGGTAGTAAGCACAGGATTTGGAGCTGTTTGTCCAAGGCCACAAAGTGAACTGTCCTTAATCTGATAAGCTAGTTCTTCAAGGCGTTCAATATCTCCTTCTTCACCTTCTCCATCGGTTATTCTGGTTAGTATTTCAAGCATGCGCTTGGTTCCAATTCTACAGAAAGTACATTTGCCACAAGATTCTTTTTCGGTAAAATCGAGGAAGAATTTTGCAACATCTATCATACAGGTATCTTCATCCATTACAACCATACCTCCTGAACCCATAATAGCTCCAGTAGCATTTACGGAATCATAATCAACTATGGTGTCAAGCAGGCTTTCTGGAATACAACCTCCTGAAGGTCCACCCATTTGAACAGCTTTAAACTTCTTATTATTTTGAATGCCACCACCAATTTTAAAAATCACATCTCTGATACTCATTCCCATTGGTACTTCTGCAAGACCAGAACGTGCTATTTTACCAGCAAGAGCAAAAACTTTTGTGCCTTTGCTTTTATCTGTGCCATATTTAGCATATTCTTCTGCACCATGAATTACGATCCATGGAATATTTGCCAATGTTTCAACATTATTAATATTTGTTGGTTGTTTCCATAATCCTGATGCTGCTGGAAATGGCGGGCGTTTTCGAGGCATACCTCTTTCACCTTCGATTGATGCTATCAATGCAGTTTCTTCACCACATACAAAAGCTCCAGCACCTTCTTTTATATATATATCAAAATTAAAACCATGAATTCCAAGAATATTTTTTCCTAGATAACCTTTTTCTCTGGCTTGTTCAATGGCAATTTGTAATCTAACAATTGCAAGCGGATATTCAGCACGGCAATAAATAACTCCTCCGGTTGCCTCAATCGCATAAGCTCCGATAATCATACCTTCTAATACTGAATGAGGATCACCTTCTAGTACTGATCTGTCCATAAATGCACCAGGGTCACCTTCATCTGCATTACAGATAATATATTTTTCGTCGGATTTATTATTATTTGCGAATTTCCATTTTAACCCGGTTGGGAAACCACCACCACCACGACCTCTTAAACCTGAGTCTATTATGGTTTGAATAACATCAAGGCGGGAAATCTGATGACCTGCAATTTTTTTAATTGCACGATAGCCATCACGAGCTTCATATTGTTCAATATTTTCAGGATCAATATAACCACAATTTCTAAGGGTGATTTTAACCTGATCATCGATAAATGTGTTATCGATGGTTTTGAAATTATTAGAACTTACAACATAATCTTTGATTGGTTTATTTTCTAGAATATGTTGTTCAATTATTTCAGTTGCTTTTTCTTCATCAATATCACCATACATATATGTACCTGTCTCATCGATAATCTCAACAAGAGGTTCTCTATAACACATCCCAATACATGATGTTTTTTGAAGATCAAATGTTAGGTTCTGTTCTTTTTGTATAGTTTCTAATTTATCGAATACCTTTCTGGCACCTGCAGCAATTCCGCATGATCCAAGGCCAACTATTATTTTTGTGTTTTCCATATTAGTTCGATTCTTGTCGTTTGATGTCCCTTACAATTCTTACAGCTTTATCACCGTTAAGCTTTCCATATGTTTCGTCACCAATCATCAATACCGGTGCTAGCGAACAACATCCTAAACATGCAACAGACTCAAGTGTGAATAAGCCATCTTCAGTTGTATCACCGTCGTTAACTTTAAGAGAATCTTGTAGAGCAACAGTTAATTCTTTTGCATTTTGAACATGACATGCAGTACCATGACATACCTTTACAATATGTTTCCCAACAGGTTTTAATCGGAATTGAGCATAGAAAGTTGCCACTCCATACATATCACTTAATTCAATTTGGGTTTCTTTTGAAACTTTTGTGAATGCGTCCTTTGGAAGGTAGCCATAAATTTCTTGAATTCCCTGTAGCAAAGGGATCATATTTCCCTTTTTATTCTTGTATTTTTCTATTAGGGAATCAATTGCTGAGAGATCTACTTTTTCCAGTTCAATTTCTCCAATACCTGTATTGATTCTTGTTATTCGCATCGTATTTTCTCTATTAAAAAAATTAGAATGTAAAAATAGGAAATTGCTTAGTGTTAAATCGAAAATCGAAAATTTATAATGTATCTAAATAGCAGTATTGTCAAGGATTTGATAATAAAAAAACCACTTCCGAAAAATTGAAAGTGGTTCTATTAAAGACAGCAATTTTCACTAATTACGCAGTTGCTTTTCGTTTCTTTTTTGTGGATTTCGATAGCTTTTTATGCATCGCATTGGCAGCTATTCTTCCGGCGCCCATAGCAAGGATTACAGTGGCAGAACCAGTAACGATATCTCCTCCTGCATAAACATTGGGAATTGATGTTTCATTGGTTTCTGGATCGGTATCAATATATCCCCATTTATTTAGGTTCAGATTTGGAGAAGATTGGAATAAAATTGGATTTGGACCATTTCCAATTGCAACAATTGCTAAATCACATTCAACTTCAAAGTTTGATCCTTCTATTGGAATTGGTCTTCTTCTACCAGAGCTATCCGGTTCTCCAAGTTCCATTTTTATGCATTCAATGGCTTTGATTCTATTGCTATCAGTTCCAATATATCTAACAGGGTTATTTAATAATTTGAAAATCACTCCTTCTTCCTCTGCATGATGAATTTCTTCACCACGTGCTGGAAGTTCATGACGTGATCTTCTATAAATAATGGTTACTTCTTCAGCTCCCGATCTTTTAGCAGTTCGTGCACAATCCATTGCAACATTGCCACCACCAATAACAGCGACTTTAGTCCCTGAAGGCATTGGTGTATCATATTCAGGAAATTTGTATGCTTTCATCAAATTCATTCTGGTGAGATATTCGTTTGCCGAGAAAACATTACCAAGGCTTTCCCCATCAATATTCATAAATACTGGTAGCCCTGCTCCAACGGCGATAAAAATAGCATCAAAATTTTCAAGTAGCTCATCAAGAGTAAGTAATGGACCAATAACGTGGTTTGTTTCAATTCGACAACCCATGCTTTGTAGATAGTTTATCTCAAATTGAACAATGGATTTAGGTAATCTGAATTCGGGAATACCATATGTTAATACTCCACCTGTTTCATGTAATGCCTCAAAAATAGTTACGCCATAACCAAGCTGTCGCATATCGGCAGCAACTGTTAATCCGGCAGGGCCAGAACCAACAACAGCAATATGTTTGCCATTTTCTTTAGCGATAACTGGTGCTTTTACCAGATCCATCTTACGCTCATAATCCGCAACAAACCTTTCTAACCTTCCAATTGCAACTGGTTTATCCTTTATTCCTACAATGCAATGTTTTTCACACTGATCTTCTTGTGGACAAACTCTACCACAAATTGATGGAAGTATATTTTTTTCTTTGATCTTCTTGGCAGCTTCATCATATTTTTCATCTGCAATAAGAGCAATAAATGATGGTATATCAATATTTACAGGGCACCCATCAACACATTTCGGGTTTTTACATTGGAGACATCGGCCTGCTTCCAATAAAGCTAACTCACCTGTGTAGCCATAAGGTACTTCTTGATAATTGCTTACCCTTAGTTTCTGGTCTTGTTCAGGCATATCTTGCCTAGGAATTTTAAGCTTTAGTTTTCTTTCATCAGCTTTGGTTAATCCATGCCATTCACATCCATATTTCGTACAAATGTAAAATGGCATCAGTTTTGAAAGCGCAGAAATCATTACTTCACCCACATTGGATCCACAATCACCACATGGTACTTTTTTGTTTACTATACTAGTTTTACATTTTGGACATACTAAATCATCTAATACATCGCCTTCTTTAAATGGTAATGATGTTTCTATCTCGAAAACATCAAGGTATGGGCTTAGTTTTAGATCAACATTTTGATTATTGTACTTAGCATTAAAAAGTATACTTTTCTCCTCTTTTTTTTCAATATTAAAACTGTTGTGGCAATGAGGACAATAAGTATTGAGGTAAGTTTTAAATTTTAAATATTTTACATCCTGGTCAAACATAGTCTTGTAATTTGAAATAAACTTATAGTTATATGGTTATCGGATAGAGAATAGTAATGAATCCTTTTCATCTTTTAGATAAATCGAATTTCTATTCTGTAATTCGTCGAAATCCACCTGGTGTCCGTCAAAATCAGGTCCATCTACACAGGCAAAGCTGGTTTCATTTCCTACTTTAACTCGACAACCTCCGCACATACCTGTTCCGTCAATCATAACAGGATTTAGACTAACTATTGTTGGGACTTTAAATTCTTTTGTAAGTTTAACTACATTCTTCATCATGACAATTGGTCCGATGGCATATGTAAGTTTAATATCATATCTTTCACTTAAATAGGTTTTAAGTGGTCCGGTAACAAAACCTTGTTTTCCATAACTACCATCATCAGTAGTTATAACCAATTCATCACAAATATTGCGCATTTCATTTTCAAGGATTAGCATTTCCTTGTTTTGTGCACCTATTATTCCAATCACATGATTGCCAGCTTCATGATATGCTTTTGCAACATGGTGAAGTATAGCTACACCGGTGCCTCCACCAACCATTATTACTGTACCCACTTTTTCAACTTCTGCAGCTCTACCTAAAGGGCCAACCACATCTTTAATTATATCACCTGTATTAAGTGATCTCATAAGAGCAGTTGTTTTACCAACAACCTGAAAAATTACAGTTATTATGCCGGCAAAACTATCTTTGTCGGCAACTGTTAGCGGAATTCGTTCGCCTGTCTCATTAACTCTTAGAATAATAAATTGGCCTGGTTTAATCTTTTTTGCAATTTTAGGAGCACTAATGTCAAACCTGATAATAGTGCTTTTGGCCATCTCTTGTTTTCTTACAATTTCGAACATAGGCAGTTGTAGTTATGTTAGTTAATGATAGCGGCAATCTAGTTCTGTTATTCTACCATTCGTCACTGTCATCAAGACGAATATCGAAAAGGTCTTCCTCGCTTAATCCATGCCATTTACATCCTTTTTTAGTACACAAATAAAAGTCAAGAAGTTTTGTTCGGGCACCAACGGCAAGTTTTGCAACTGGTGAACCACATTTACCGCATGTTTTTGATTTAGAAATGAGGCTGTCATCACAATGTGGACAGCTTACATTTTTTACTGTTTTATCTTCGGGTAGGAAAATTGTAGATTTTGATGAAAACACATTAAGATATGGGCTTAACATCAGATATCCCTCTTTACCATTTAAAATTTTGACCGTTAGCATGCCATTATCTATCAAGGTTTTTTTACAAAGTGGGCAATAGGCTTGAAGAAAAGCTCCAGATTCAATAATCTCTTTCTTTTCATCTTTAGCACCGGTTTCAGGCATTTTATGGGCTCTTAGCTCTGTCTCAAAGTCAGGCTTCTCTTTACCAAAACCATATTCCTGATATAGTTTACTAAGGGCTACCGAAAGTTTGTCAAATTCAACTTTATGATCCTTACAACCTGTTCTTGAACAAATACTAACCTTACCTCCCATATCTAAATAAAAAGGAACCATCGGTGCTTTGCATGACAGACAATCAAGGTCTGAAACTATTTGTACTTCGCAGTGAGGGCAATAAAATCTGGCTACTTCACCCTGAACCATTTCAAGATCAGACTTGTAGTTATAGCTTTCATATATGGAACTAAGGTTAATAGTACCCTTTTTATCTAAGATCTCAATATTTAGTTTAATACTTGGCTCGTTATCAATAAGCTGATTATGATCCATTAATGAATGACCACAATCAGGGCAATTTACCTTCAATGACATTAATTCATACATCTTGTAACGTTTTAATTATTTAACAGGTTTAGCATAATATCTACACAATAATAATAAAAAAAAACGGTAAATCCTTACGTTATAAATTGTTAGTCAGTAATTGGGATTAAAAATTATCGAATAGTCTCCTTTTTTTTGTAACCTATAGTAATTGCTGGATTGCGGAGGTTTTGGGTTTATTCATGATTGCTAAATAGAAGATAATATGGAGTTTATGAATCTCTATGGGTGAATTGGTGGAAAAAATTCACTTTCCTTTTGTTTGTAATTGCTAGATTGAAAACTTTATGTTAAATCCTTATTTAAATGAATTCTAAATAAAAAGATATTGTTATTTTTGCTGATTCTAAATAAATGATTACAATAACTTAATTATATAAGTCATGAAAATATCAACTAATGCTGCGGCACAGGTTTCATATAAAATTCAAACCAATGACAAGAGTGGTGAGTTAATAGAATTTGCTGATAGTAAAAATCCAAGACTACTAATCTTTGGTAATAGTTCATTAATACCTGGATTTGAGACTCACATGGATGGACTACAGGCTGGTGATGATTTTGAGTTTTCTCTTAATCCAGAAGAGTCCTTCGGTAGCTATAGAGATGAACTTATGGTAAGTGTACCTAAATCTGCGTTTATGATTGATGGTGTTTTGAAAGAAGATTTACTTTATCTGGGAAATGAAATATCAATGCTTGACAATAACAGTAATGTTGTATCAGGTAGGGTAATTGAAATCAACCCTGATAATGTTAAGATGGATTTCAATCATAAATTAGCAGGAAGTGGCTTGTTTGTTACCGGTACAATTCATAGTGTTCGTGAAGTTACTGCTGATGACCTTGCACCTGCAGGTGGCTGTGGTTCTGGATGTGGTTGCTCAAGTAACAAAAATGAAAGCTCTTGTGGAACAGGAGAAAAGTCCCATGATCATGCCTATGAAGATGATTGCCCAAGTTGTGGTAATCCTGCTGAACTTCGTGGAAAAGGTCATGGCAATTGTGGCTGTGGTTAGTCGTAAATATATTACCAATATTAACACATAGTAATTCAGATAATTTATAGCTTTACAATCTGATACTTAGAATCTTAATCAGTATCTAAGTATCAGATTGATAAACAGTTATAATTATCTGGCAAATGGAAAATAACCCTTATAACCCTTTTCATGCAGCTCAACTTCAATTTGATCATGCTGCAGAAATGCTTGATCTTGATAAATCAACAAAAGACCTGCTCAGAAATTCTCTTCATGAGCATCATTTTTTGATTCCAGTTAAGCTGGATGATGGAACAGTACAGGTCTTTAAAGGTTACAGAATACAACATAATAATGCTCGCGGACCAATTAAAGGAGGACTAAGGTTTCATCCTCAGGAAACGGTTGATTCGGTTAGAGCCTTAGCCATGTGGATGACATGGAAAACAGCGGTTGTAGACCTACCTCTTGGTGGTGGCAAAGGAGGTGTTATTTGTGACCCACATAATCTTAGTGAATCTGAACAAGAAAGACTTTGCAGAGGATGGGTGCGACAGGTTTATAAAATAATGGGACCTGATGTGGACATTCCTGCTCCGGATATAATGACCAATGCTCAACATATGTTATGGATGTTAGATGAGTATGAAGTTATTACAGGTATTAAAGCACCAGGAGCATTTACTGGAAAACCAGTAGGAATGGGAGGTTCTCTTGGTAGGAAAGAAGCTACTGGGTATGGAGTAATTATTACTGTTCGGGAAGCTCTTATGGAGTTAAATATATCGCCTGCAGACACCGTAGCTAGTATTCAGGGTTTTGGCAGAGTAGCTCAGTATGCTATTGAATTGTACACTCAAATTGGGGGAAAGGTTATCTGTGTTTCTTCGTGGGATCAGACAGAACAAAAAAGCTATTCTTTTCGAAAATTATCTGGAATAGACCTAGAGGAATTGAAATCTGTAACTGATGTCTTTGGTGGAATACAGAAGCAAAAAGCAGAAGATCTTGGATATGAGGTCCTACCAGGAGATGCATGGCTGGAACAGGAAGTAGATATCCTAATTCCGGCTGCAATTGAAAACCAGATTACAATTGAAAATGTAATTAAAATCAGTCAAAAAGTTAAAATTGTTGCTGAAGGTGCTAATGGACCAACCACTCCGGATGCTTCTAAGATAATTGAAGATCGTAATATTTTCCTGATTCCTGATTTCCTTGCCAGTGCCGGTGGAGTAACCTGTAGCTATTTTGAGCAGGTTCAAAGTAATATTAATTACTACTGGGAAAAGGATGAAGTCCTGAGTAAACTAGACATTAAAATGACTTCAGCATTTATTGCGGTTAGCGATTTTGCTAAAGAAAATGGCCTTGGAATGCGAGATGCGGCATATGTGATTTCTGTTGATAGAGTTGCACAGGCATGCCATGCTCGGGGATGGGTTTAATCTAACTTTACTAGAATGAATAATACCAACGAAATAGTTGCTTTTAACAGAAGTAGTTTCCTGAATGCAGATAAAAAGATCACCTTCATTGGAACGGGTGAATTTGGTGGCAAGGCTAGTGGATTGATCAATATTGCAGAGGTTCTCAGGAATAAAATCGATAAGGATAGTTATTCTGGAATTGACATTGATATCCCGGCTATGACTGTAATAAGGTCCGATGTGTTTGATGCATTTATGAAAAGAAATAATCTGTACAGGATTGCTCTTTCTGATTCTCCTGATGATAGAATTGCACATGCATTTCAAAAAGCCAGTCTACCATTTGAGATACTTGGTGACTTAAGGTCATTAAACTCACAAGTGGTTACTCCACTCGCAGTTAGGTCTTCTAGTATTCTTGAAGATTCACAGCATGAACCTTTTGCTGGAATCTATGGAACGAAAATGACTCCTAATAATCAACCGGATACTACTACAAGATTCAATAAGCTGGTGGAAGCCATCAAGTTTGTATATGCCTCTACATTTTTTAAAGCTGCCAAAGATTACCTTAAGGCAACGAAGTATAGTACTGAAGATGAGAAAATGTCAGTAATTATTCAGGAAGTTATGGGACAACGTCATGGATCAAGGTACTATCCTGAATTATCGGGTGTTGCCCGTTCATATAATTACTATGCATTTGGAAATGCTGACCCTGAAGATGGAATTCTCAATCTGGCTTTAGGCCTTGGAAAAACAATTGTCGACGGTGGTCTTTCTTGGTCAGTATCACCAAAATATCCACGGTCAGAACCTCCATTTGGCGGAATTTCTGATATGTTGAAAAACACACAGAATACATTCTGGTCAGTTAATATGGGGAAGGCTCCTGCTTATGATCCGGTTAACGAAGCTGAATATTTATTAAACCAAAATATAACTGAGGCAGAGGATGATAATGTACTTAGAAACATCGTCTCTACACTCGACTCTAAATCCGGCAGGGTAGTTATGGGAACTGGAAAAACAGGCCCTAGAATTCTAACATTTGCACCAATACTTAGGTCAAGTGAAGTCCCTTTTGTTAATTTGGTTTCAAAACTTATGTCAGTTTGTGAAGAAGCAGAAGGCGATCCTGTGGAAATAGAGTTTGCTATGACTTTTCATAATGATAAGCCACATAGATTGGGATTTCTGCAAGTCAGACCAATGGTGGTTTCCAATGAAGTTGTGGATGTAGTTCGGGAGGAACTTGTAAGTGATACAGTATTATGTTCCTCACCGCAAGTACTAGGAAACGGTGTTAATAACCAAATTCGGGATATAATCTACTTAAAGCTTGATAAGTATGATGCTCAAATAACTTATAAAATTGCTGCTGAGATTGAAAAACTAAACAGCGCTCTGATGAAGGATGGAAAGCCATATTTGCTTTTTGGTTACGGCAGATGGGGAACTTCTGATGCTTGGGCTGGAATACCTGTTGACTGGGGTCAGATCGCTGGTGCTAAAGTGATAGTGGAAGCACCCTTGGAAGGTATGAATACCGAATTGAGTCAAGGGTCACATTTCTTTCATAATGTTACTGGATTTGGAGTTATGTACTTTTCTGTTCCATATTCAGGAGAGTTTCCAATAGATTGGGATTGGTTAAATAACCAGCCATGTGAGAATGAAACTGAGTTGATCAGGCATATCTGTTTATCAGAACCTCTGGATATCAAAGTTGATGGTAAAACGGGTAATGGTGTCATCAATAAACCATTGAAATCATGAGTGAGAATAAACCACTTGATAGCATAATTGTTGAGTTAAAGGAGAGAGCGAAAGAGCTTAACTGTCTTTACAAAATTCAGGAATTATTAAATAGAACGCCCACAATTGATGATCATGTTTGGAATGATATTATTGATTCTATTCCTGCGGGCTTTCAATTTCCTGATATCTGTGTAGTAAGAGTTACAGAAATTGCTGGTGAACATATTTCTGATGGTTTTACTGAATCAAAATGGGTATTGAAATCAGATATTCTTGCTCAGGATCAGGTGGTTGGGCATATGCAGGTTTTCTATACAGAGGAAAGGCCAGACGCTGATGAAGGGCCCTTTTTGAAAGAAGAGCGAAGACTGATTGATAATATTGCTGAAAGGATAGGCTTTCAAATTCTTCATCAAAAGTTAAAATCTGTTTTTGAAGACAGAAAGAAAACAGATCAAAGAGAAGACTGGTGGGCTGTGCTTGATATGTTAAAGCAAACTGATCCTAAGCTGTTGGTGAGACTTTCAAGAAAGATGGTTAACTACTTATGTTGGACTGGTGTTAATGAAGCTGATAGTTTGCTGGAGAAGTTTAGTCCAATGGTTAAAAATGAAGGCGGAAAATTGCTTTCAGAAATTAATAAACCTTATCAACGTCAATCGGATACTGATATGTTTGTGTTATCCTACCAAATTTTTCAGGTTGCTGGCAAACATATAAAGGAGAAGGATATTCTTAACCAGATTCAAAAATGGACTAAGGAAGATAAGTCTGACTTCCTCACAGAGATAATGGAAGACTCGGGTTCTACAGTAGCAACAATTAGTGCTGCTATTGAAAGGTATCATCATCTAATTCCAAATATGCTTGAACTTACGGAATCTCGTGAAAAGAGCATAAAAGTTGCACTTATCAGAAGGCTATTAACAGATCAACAGGACTTTATAGACATTGCCAAGAAAGTTGTTAAAGTGGATAGCTTTAATAAACTGCTTCACAATACCATACACCCTATTAATAGTCATGGTCGGCTTGGTGGAAAGAGTTCAGGATTGTTTTTAGCTAAACAGATTTTAGAATCAAATACCTCAAAAAGTGAAACTTTTGATAAGATCAAAACTCCAAAAACCTGGTATATAACTTCAGATGGATTATTAAACTTCATGACTTATAATAATCTTGAAGAAATTGTAGAGCAGAAATATAAAGAGATTGGAAGAGTAAGGCAGGAATATCCATATGTAGTTCAGGTTTTTAAGAATTCAACATTTTCTCCGGAAATAATAAAAGGACTGTTGATGGCATTGGATGATTTTGGTGATGTGCCTCTTGTGGTAAGAAGTTCAAGTTTGCTTGAAGATAGGATAGGAGCAGTATTCGCCGGTAAATATAAGAGTCTGTTCATATCAAATTCAGGAGCAAAAGAGGAACGACTATCTGAATTAATGGATGCAATTGCCGAAGTATATGCTTCACTTTTTGGACCTGATCCCATAAACTACAGATCACAACATAAACTGTTAGATTATCAGGAAGAGATGGGGATAATGATTCAGGAAGTTGTGGGAACAAGGGTTGGACCCTACTTTTTTCCATCATTTGCAGGTGTCGCTTTCAGTAGGAATGAATATCGTTGGTCATCAAGATTATTACCCGAAGATGGGTTAGTACGTATTGTTCCGGGACTGGGAACCAGAGCTGTTGATAGGTTGAGTAACGACTATCCAATTATGCTATCTCCTGGAAAACCTGGATTAAGAGTTAATGTATCAGTTGATGAGATAATTAAATATTCACCAAAATTCATTGATGTAATCAATATTGAATCAGGTAGCTTTGAGACAATTGAAATTGAGTCCTTATTAAAACGATATGGCAAAGAGTATCCAGCTGTAAGTCGCGTATTATCTGTGTTGAAGGAGAATCATATCCAACCTGCACGTCCTCTTGGAATGAACTTTAGTGAAAACACTTTTGTAGTAAATTTTGAAGGTCTTACTAAGCGAACATCATTCTTGAAAGAGATGATGGATATGATGAAGACACTTGAAGAAGCCTATGGAAATCCAGTTGATATTGAATTCGCACATAATGGTAAAGAGTTTTACTTGCTTCAATGTCGTTCGCAAAGTTATGTAAATGAAGACAAGCCGGCTGAAATACCAATAACTACTAATACAGAATCAGTATTATTTGCTTCTGATAAATACATAACTAATGGTTCTGTGCTTGGAATTACACATATTGTATATGTTGACCCTGTGAAATATGATCAGCTACCAAACCATGAATCAATGGTTAGGGTTGGAATAGCGATAGGTAAGATAAATGATATATTATCTGGTAGTAAATTCATATTAATAGGCCCAGGTCGTTGGGGAAGCCGTGGTGATATTAAATTGGGAGTAAGTGTTACTTATTCAGAAATAAACAATACTTCGATGCTAGTGGAAGTAGCTAAAAGAAAAAAAGATTATGTGCCTGACGTTTCCTTTGGAACACATTTTTTTCAAGACCTTGTTGAAGCTAATATCAAGTATTTGCCGCTTTACCCCGATGATGATAATGGGTTCTTTAATGATGATTTCTTTATTAATTCTGAAAATTCATACTCAAGCCTGGTACCAGAAATGAAAGATCTTGGAAATGTAATTAAGGTAGTGGATACTTCATTATTAAATAAACATCTAAATGTTTACATGAATTCTATTATTGGTAAAGCTGTTGGAGTTATTGAAGATGAGGTAGTTTAATAGCCTTTTTCACATAACTTGAATGCTCACTATTTCAGTTTTTTTATCATATATTTTTCATAAATTTGTAGAATAGCATGTGCTTAACTTTTAATATGAAGATTACGATTCGCAGTATATTTCTTATTACCGGTGTTATTCTATACACAATATTATTCTCAAGTAATACCCTATCTGCAAATCCCGTGGTTAGTGACTCCATTAAAATTGTACAGCTTTGTGAGTCAGCAAGATTAAATATCACAAATTATAAGGATAGTGAGTCATACATTAATAGGGCTAGTGAGATTGCAGAGACCACCAAATGCGAAAGCTGTTATGGTGAAATATTATCCGTAAAAGCATTTTTATATTCAGAGCATGGTAAATTTGACAGTGCCTTAAACCATTATGATTTAGCATTGGCTAAATTCAAGGAAGACCATAATGATACAAGGGCAATTGAAACAATAATTGAGATCAGTAAAATTCTGGATACCCAATATAAATTTGAAGAGGCAGCTAATATTTTGAAGGATGGTCTTAATATAGGCTCCAATAACGATAGTACATTAACTGGTTTAAAAGCTGATCTGTACCTCAACCTTGGATTAACCTTTGAAGAACTTGCATTATTCAGAAAGTCCATTGATGCTTTAATAAAAGCGTTGGAAATATATGAAGTAGAAACCGATAGTTCAGGGGTTAGCTCATGTCTTATAAGTTTAGGGTCTTTATTAATGACTGAAGAAAACTTTACCGATGCATTAGAGTATACCGAGAGAGCTCTTGAAATAGGTACATTGTTAAATGATAGTTACACCATTTCTGCCAGTTTAAATAATATTGGTTACATATATAGTTATACCCAGAAACAAGAAGAAGCCCTTAATTATTTTAAGAGGTCCTTGGAAATTGATCGACAGCTAAATGATAGAAATGGGGTTGCAATTTGTTTAAATAATATTGGAGACACCTACAAAGAGCTGGGCGACACCATTTTAGCTGTGAGCTATTATTCTCAGAGTTTGGAGACTGCCAGACCTGATAATAATTTGATGATAGCAGTAGTACTTATCAATATTGCAGAACTGGAATATGTTCAGGGTAATTTGAAAAGTGCATTAGCTTATGCCAATGAAGGACTTGCTGCAGCAATTAAATCAACCTCCCTCGAACAACTACTTGAATCATATTCTCTTCTTCAGAGGATTTATTCTGAAATGGGAAGATATGAGAAAGCCTACTTTTACCTATCTGCTCATCAGAATATACATGATAGTATTTATTCCATATCTAAGACTAGGTATATTCAGGAAGTCAATGCTAAGTATAACGACGAAAAACAGCGAAGCGAAATAAATATATTGAAAGAGAAGAATATAGATGAGTATGAGACAAAGAAATATCTATTGATTACCATTCTTGGAATATCAATTATTATTGTAAGCATGTTTGTAGTAATCAATGTTATTCGGCGCTCAAGCAAACTAGTTAAGAAGCAAAAAAAGTACTATGAAAGGCTACTTGAGTATTCGGAAGATTTCATTTTTGTTATTGACAAAAAAGGTGTTACAAAATATATTAGCCCAAGTTATGAAAGGAGAATAGGAAGGGAAACAAAGGAAAGAACAGGAATGAGCGCATTCGAGTTTATTCACTCTGATGATGTTGATTTTGTTATGGCAGAGTTTCAAGGCCTAATCGCTGACAAACGTCCAAGGAATATTAACTTCCGAATGGAAAATGCTTTTGGTGAATGGTTGACAGTGTATGCCTTTGGGCAGAATATGATGGATGACCCTATGATAGAGGGTATTGTGGTTAATTTTTGGGATATTACTCAACTTAAGGAAGCAGAAGAACTCATAAGTCAAAGTGAAATCAAATTCCGTGAAATTTTTAATTCTTTTCCTGATATTTATTTTCAAACCGATGTAAAAGGAGTCATAACTGAGATAAGCCCTTCTGTTTTTGAACTTATTGGATATACTCGTGAAGAATTACTCGGAGTTACTCCTTATGAATATTATCATTTTATTGATGACTGGAAGAAGATTGCTGCGAGATTAGAAGCTAATAGTATGGTTGATGACCATGATACAAAGGTAAAAACAAAAAATGGAAAGGTTATTAATTGTTCGTTTAGTGCAGAAAATATCTATGATGACAAGAATAACCATTTAGGTATGAAGGGAGTGATTCGCGACATTAGTGGTAGAGTTAACAACCAGCGCAGATTACACCAGTCTCAAGTAAAACTAAGAGAAGCAAATAAAGCTAAGGAGAAAATATTCTCCATTATCGCTCATGATCTAATAGGACCAATTGGTACGAATAAATCCATAGTAGACTTAATTGTTGGACAAGTTGATGAACTTACCAATGAGGAGGTAGTTACATTAATTACATCTCTAAAACCCTCTCTGGATTCAACATATTCATTAATTGAGAATTTATTATCATGGGCCAGAATACAACAAAACAAGATAGTACCTAATTTTGAGAATATACATGTTGGCAGAATGCTCGAATTAATATCAGAAATACTTAATGGGCAAGCTCTACGTAAATCTGTTAAAATGGATATTACGGGTGATGAGGAAATAAAGATATTTGCTGATCAAAACCAAATGGATATAGTTCTTAGAAACCTTATTTCAAATTCCATAAAGTTCTCAAAGCACAATACAAAAATAAAGGTGAGTTATGCAATAGTTGATTCTATGGCTGAGATTCGGATAAGTGATTCTGGAATTGGTATGTCTAAGAAGGAGGTAAATAAAATACTCTCCGGAAAAGGTAACGTAGAAGCCAGAAGAGGTACTGATAACGAAAAAGGAACAGGCTTTGGATTGGTTATTGTGACCGAATTTATAAAAAACAATAGCGGTAAGATTAATATATTAAGTGAAGAAGGCAAAGGAACTACCTTCATTCTAAGCTTACCTCTTGGTATAGCATAAACCTTATTCATAATATGAATCATAAGTTTTATTACTCCCATAAATTTTCATTAAAGCTTAAATTTGTACATTAATTTTTACTTATGTTCTCTTCGAAAGCAGATATATTAGACCAGGATTTTTATTTCAACGATACTCCGTTTACACACCTTATGAAAAGGAGGATTTATCAGGTATTACTTATTTCGAGTGTGTATGATGCGTTTATGTTGGAAGAAGATGGCCGAATTGATGAGCAGATTTTTCACGAATATACCTCGTTGAATTTAAGGTATCCACCTCAGTTTCTCAAAGCAACCAATGAAGAAGAAGCATTACGGATATTGGAGACTGAAAAAATAGATCTTGTTATTTCAATGCTGAGTGCTGAAAAAGAATCAACATTTGAGTTTACGGATCATATTAAGGATGAATACCCCGAAATTCCAATTGTTATGCTTACACCATTTTCACGGGAGGTAAGTTTAAAGTTAGAGAAGATTGATTTAAGGTCAATTGATTATATTTTTAGCTGGCTTGGAAATGCGGATATACTGCTTGCTATCATCAAGTTAATTGAGGATAGTATGAATGTGGATAATGATGTTGAAGAGGTAGGTGTACAAACAATTATACTTGTTGAAGATAATATCAGGTTTTACTCAAGCTACCTTCCAATAATATATAAGATAATATTTAAGCAATCAAAGTCATTCGTTAATGAAGGTTTGAATGAGCATCAAAGAATGATGCGGTTAAGGGGAAGGCCAAAAATCCTACTTGCCACAAACTTCGAAGATGCATATGGGTTTTATGAGAAGTATAAAAAGAACCTTCTTGGAGTAGTTTCTGATATTACCTATTCGCGAAATGGTGTTCTTGATAAAAACGCAGGGTTTGAGCTGTCAGCCATTATTAAGCGTGATAATCCCTATACACCAGTGCTATTACAATCATCTGAAAGAATAAATTATAAAAGGGCTAAAGAACTAAGAGTTGGTTTTCTGGATAAATATTCCAAAACACTAATTTTTGATTTGAGAGAGTTTATTAAAGAATATTTTGCTTTTGGTGATTTTGTATTTAAAGATCCATTGCTTGGTATTGTTGTAGCTAGAGCTACTGACCTTAAAGACTTACAAGATAAAATATTTAATATTCCATCGAATTCCCTTCGGTACCATATACAACGTAACCACTTTAGTAAATGGTTGCGGGCAAGAGCATTGTTTCCATTGGCAGAATTGTTCAGATATTTTAATACCGATGATTTCAATGATTTAAGTGAAATCAGACAATTTATATACAATGCCATCTCACAATTTAGGATATCAAAGGCACGAGGTGTAATATCTCAGTTTAACAGGAAGACTTTTGATAAGTATTTCAGTATGAGTAGGATTGGTCAGGGATCCATCGGTGGTAAAGCACGAGGGTTAGCCTTTCTTGACTCATTGATTAAGCGTAATAACTTATATACCTATTTTGATAAGGTTGAAATTGCTATTCCGAAAACTGTGGTTGTGGGAACAGATATTTTTGATGAATTCATGGATGAAAACAAACTTCATCCAATAGCTCTTTCAGATTCTATTACAGATAATGAGATATTGGATGCATTCCTCAAAGCTCAATTACCCGCTTCTGTTCGCGAGGATATGTATAAGATAGCAAGTTCCATTGAAAGTCCATTGGCAATTAGATCTTCCAGTTTGCTAGAGGATTCACATTATCAGCCCTTTGCAGGCATCTATAATACCTATATGATTCCTTACAGAAGTGGTGATCCGGATAAAATGTATGATATGATGGTTTCTGCAATAAAAGCAGTTTACGCATCTGCTTACTATACGGATAGTAAGGCATACATGGAAGCAACTTCGAATGTTATTGATGAGGAGAAGATGGCAATTGTGATTCAGGAAGTTGTTGGTAGTACCTATGGTGATAGATATTATCCTACTATTTCAGGAGTAGGAAGATCGATCGATTATTATCCTTTGGAGCCTGGTATCCCAGAAGATGGAACAGTCAGTTTGGCCTTTGGCCTTGGAAAGTATGTTGTTGATGGAGGTTTATCCCTAAGGTTTTGCCCAAAATATCCTAAAAATATACTTCAGACATCTACTCCAGAAATGGCACTTAGAGAGACTCAAAAATACTTTTTTGCGCTTGATATGAGTGATAATGATTTTGATATCCAGCCCAATGATGGTGCTTGCTTGTTGAAGCTTAAAATAAAAGAAGCAGAAAAGGATGGTTCCATAAAACCTGTTGCTTCAACATTTGTTATGCATGATAATGTTGTGAGGGATGGATATAACTATCCTGGTAAAAAGTTGATTACATTCTCAAATATTCTTAAGCACAATACTTTTCCACTGGCAGAGATTCTTGATCGAATTTTAAAACTTGGTGAGGAAGAAATGGGAAATCCAGTTGAAATCGAATTTGCCATTGATTTGAATATTCAAAAGGATGAAAAAGTCGCATTAAAATTATTACAAATAAGACCAGTAGCCTCAAAGGATGAAAGTGTTAATATTGAGGAGGAAGAAATCGATAATTCTGATACTATTTTGGTTTCACGATCTGCCTTAGGGAATGGAATAATCGATGATATTTTCGATATTGTTTACGTTAGACCAGAAAACTTTGATGCTTCAAAAACAAATGATATTGTTAATTATATAGATGCATTGAATAAGGTGTTTGTTGAAGAAGATCGAAACTATATACTAGTTGGTCCCGGACGCTGGGGATCAAGTGATCCTTGGTTAGGAATTCCGGTTAATTGGTCACAGATATCAGCGGCACGGTTGATTGTTGAATCCGGACTCGAAGATTACAGAATAGATCCAAGTCAGGGCACTCACTTTTTCCAAAATCTAACATCCTTCAGAGTAGGGTATTTTACTATCAATCCGTTTATTAGGGATGGATCATATGATAATGACTTTTTGGATAAGCAACCCGCTATCTTTGAGAATGAATTCGTTCGTCATGTTAGGTTTGAAAATAATCTTACAATAAAAATTGATGGTAAGAAAAACTTAGGAATGGTAACAAAACCTAAGTTGCAGATTTAGCCTAATTAATAATTAAACTGGACTTTCTTAATAAGTCGGCTGTTAAGCATGAGTGAATTGGGAGTATGCCAATAATATCTCCAGGTAGGAATTCATTGAAAATATCATCAGGAACTTTAATAATGCCATGTTCCTGAGAAATTGATTTTAGATAAGCACCTGAAATGGGGTTACCCCAACCATTTTCATTGACCCTAACGATATATCCAAATAGACGAAACTCGTTGTCAGCTGCAATGTATTCCTTTGAAAAGTGAACTGCTCCACCATATATAACTATTTCGCTTCGAGATTTATGCGTGCTTACAATGGGGCATGCAACAGCAACAGCAATATTACTTAGAGAACATGACCCAATATGGTATTGCATTACATCATAGTATACAAAGTTGCCTGGCCTAATTTCATCAAAGCCATCAAAATTATCACAAATACTACATGATGGTGTGTCCCCATATGAGATGATGATATTTGGAAATCTTGATATATATTTCTGTTTCAGGTTGCTTAATTTTGATCTGCTTTCTTCCAATATGGCTAATATCTCAATTCTACCTACTGCATCATAAGTGTTGCCTGCATGAGTTAAGAATCCCTTGAATGTAAGTTTATTATTTGATGAAATTATTTCCAGGATACTATCTATTTTAGGATCATTTTCAATTAAGCCAGTACGATTATAGCCAGTGTCTATTTTTATAATTACTCCGATAGACTCATATATGTTTTTATGGAGGAATTCTGCTGAAAATGAAGATTCTACTAGGATGTTTAGCTTTACTTTTTTAGCGAGTTCATTTATACTATCAACTTCCAGTAAATTTACTGGAAAAGCAATGGTAATATCATTCCATCCATTTCCCGAAAAGTATTGGGCCATTGAAACTGAAGACACAGTTATCTTATCTACACCTTTTTCCTTAAAGATTTCTCCAATGATTGCCGATTGGTGAGTTTTGAAATGAGGTCGGAAAATTGTATTGCTATCAATTTTATTCAACATCGATTGGATATTGCTTTCAACTTTAGATTTATCAATTAATAGCGTGGGTGTTTCTATTTTCATTAATGTAATATTATTAACTTACGAGTTATTGTGCCTAATCTCGTTTTGATTTTTAGGATATAGAATCCATTTGATAACGTTTCGGTGGAAATTTCGTGATTTTTAGAGTTTGTTATATTCTCAATAGACCGTACAATTATCCCATATTGATCAATTAAGTTAATATCGAAAGAAGTTTCAAGATTTTCAATATCAATATTAATTATATCACTAGTTGGGTTTGGCCATATTGTGACATTAATAGATTCATGATTATTGCTTGATAAATTCGTGATCAAACTATCTGGACATACTGTATAACCTTGGCCAGCATCAAATCTTATCTTAGCAGGTATTGTTCCCGATCCCAGTTCATAGGGAATACCTATTGTAGGCCATTCCAAAAATTGACCCCAAAACTCTGGTTTTGATTCCAAATAATAACTTTCATCGGGTAGGTTGTTAGTTCCTGTTGGGATTATATTTCCAAGTATATTATTTCCAAATTCAAAATGATCTTCGCCTGATAAATTGTACATGCCATGAAGTAGCTCGGTGTTTGTTGCTTCGTTCCCCACAAAGTTCTGAGAATTGGTTTCTTGTAAACTATTGGTTGTCATTATTATGCCCCATAGAGCGGCTCTGTTTCTGAAAACTGTATTATAAGGTCCTGATGGACCCCAATAATGATCTATAACAATGTTTTGAACAATATTTCCTTCCCATAAATTGGAGAATGCATAATGTCCGTGAAATGATATATCACCCGAAGCATCAGGAATAGGCTCTGTTCTATGAGGTTCAAGAGAGTAGTTATATGAAAATATATTACCATTCGATCCGGTTTTTATCATCATGGCATGACGAAGATATCTGAAAATATTATTCGTGATAAGGCATTCGCTGGTATGTTGGCTAAGTGCAACACCATAACCCCTCATCCCTGCACCATCATATGTAAAAGCGTGATGAAAGTAGCACCCATCAATAAGTATATTCAATCCATAATATATTGAAACATGAGCTCCAACACTAGTATCACTTTCAATACCTCTAACAAAACAGTTTGCAGCCATATTTATATAAATATTTGAACCCGCTCCATCAATTGGTTCATCCCGACGGACTATTTTTAAACATTGCACTCCAGCATTTGAGATTGGAGTAATGGAACGAATTTCAGGATCTAAATATTCAGAATAGTCAATCCGTAAACTGCTATTGATTAATAGTTTATCACCGTTTACTGAAATAACCTTTGTCATCTGTCCAACGGAATAATCTGCCCAAGAAATAGGTGCGATATCCCATGCTCCATTTTTCTGGCGAATCTCAACATAATCACCGGAGTTAAAAGATTCAGGGTTTGAAACTGTAATAAGGTTATTGCCCTTGTTTAGCCCGCCAGTAATTTCAACAAATTCAGTATTTTGTGTTCTTGAGATTGATATGCAATTAATGGGATTCTGGTTTAAATCAAAAAGTAAGGTCGTCTCATCCGAACCTGCGCCTTTAAGAATACAACTATCATCTAGAATTAGAGGTTGTGAAATAAGATAAGTCCCCGATGGAAAATATACATATCCTAAACTTCCATTTAGGCTTTCAATGGCATTTATGATTGACTGACTATCATCTGTTACTCCATTACCAGTTGCTCCGAATTCCGCAACACTAATCTGATTAACAGGCTGTTCAATAATAATGTTCTGAGGAAACTCTGACCAGTCGACACTTCGATCTGTTGGAATAACTTGGGAAATGGCAGTTAGATTTAGTATAGTAGTGGCAATAAATAGTAACAAATATCTCATTCAAGCGTTTTTTATTTGATAAAGGTAGTATTTTTTTAACTTTGATGTAAACTTGATTCGACATGAGGTACACACAAATCTTACTTATAATTGCCATCGTTATGATGGTTGCTGGTTGTAAACAAGAAGAGAAACCACTGGTTACAAAAAAGATACAATATGATGTAAATATAAAAAGTCCGGATCCTGAATATGATTGGTGGATTCAGAATTTAGTAGGTCCTGATCGAGATAAACTTGTAAGTAATATTATTGATGGTGCTAAGTCAGGAAAATGGCAAGCCTACGACTATTTTAATGAGCCAATTGATAAGTTTGAAGTACAAAATATCTTTTCAGATACAATGGTGGCAACAATTATGCGAGAGGTGCCACCATATGAACTCTTTGATACTATTCTAATACATAATATATTAAAGGAAGATATATTAAGAATTCGCTTTATGGAGGAATGGAGAATGAACCCGGAAAATCTTGAGTTTGAAAAGAAAATTCTTGGAATTGCTCCGATTGCGCGGAGATTCGACTTCAATGGTATCGAAAGATGGCAGCCATTATTTTGGATATATACCGATGAATCAACTATAGCTGAACTAAAAAACAATTAAAGACTAACTAACTATGAAAATTATTTCATTATCCGACGTACCCAAAAGTGAAGTAAAAATGCAAGGAGCATATGGAGCATCAAAACAGGTGCCTTTATCCAAAGAAGATGGAACCCCCGTATATTCTTATAGAGTGTTTTCACTCGATGGAGGTGGAAATACTCCATATCATCAACATAACTATGAGCATATGAATTATGTGATTGAAGGTGAGGGTTTTCTTGTAAATGAAGAGGGTGAAAAACATCCATTGAAAAAGGGAGATTTTGCTCTTGTATTACCAAACGAAAAACATCAATATCGTAATGCCTCTGAACAAAATGACTTTGTTATGATATGCGGCGTTCCTAAAGAATTCGAGTAATCTCTAATATGATGATCCCGATGGAGTTTCTCTACTAAGAAGGACTTCACGTCCTTCAATTTGATAACCTGTAAGCTTGCCTTCAGTATTATATGACTTGGAAGTATATGTTTCACTTCCTGTTATAGTATTGAAGACTTTAATACCTGTGTCAAGAACCTGAACATAGGTAGGATCATTAGAATTATCTTCTTCTGATTTTTTCGTGGTGATATTTGACTTCAGCTTATTCCATTGATTATTAAGTACACTTGCAAAAAGCGTTTTCTTTTTCTTTTCCACAGGTTCGATTACATCTTCTAACAATGCTAAATCTTCGTAATTAACCATCGGTATTTGTTGTTCAGGCATTAGAAAATAAATTTCATTTACATTAACAACAAGTTCATTATTCTTTCGAATATTTAGGCTGGAAAGATTTAACCTTTCCGGTATTATAACAGGTTCAATTTCTTGATATGTAGACTGAGGAGTAGGCCTGTTGGGAATATTGAAATCAGAAACAACTTTGCTACTATGAACCGTATTAGATTCAATAAGATGTATTTCACTAACCATGAATATATTTTCACGTTTGTTCTGATCGAAGTAATTATCAAAGTACCATATGGAAATGAGCAATAGAATAACTGCAGCAACTGATGAATACCAATAAGGAGTAATTCTTCTTTTCTGCTTTAACTCATCCTTATCATTAAACGAAATACTGAGGTCAGCTCTTAATTTAAGATTCCTATGAACTTCAAATTCAGATGATAGTTCAGAGTTTTTAGAAAGGAATGAATTAAGGTCTATTTCCTTTTTTGGAGATAAGTCATTTTCATAATGAGCAATAAAAATCTCCTCATAATTATCTTCATTGATACCAGAAACTGTAGCAATGGATTTTTTTTTCAATCGATCTTTTGATTCGAATACTTTGTTATCAGGTTGGATAACAGCTTCATTAATATCGTCAACTTCTTCTGCAATATCTGGATTGTTTTCGAGGAACTCAATAAAGCAACTTTTCTCAGCAGCACCCAATGTACCATCAAGGTAGTCGATTACGAAATTTTCGTAATTAGATCTGTTTATGTCTACTTTATTATCCATTTCTATATTACCATTTCTGGACTCACAATAAATTTCTTTAAGAAAACTCGAGCTCTGTATATATATACTTTTACTTGCGACTCAGTAAGATTTGTAATATCTCCAATCTCTTCGTACGAATAACCTTCATAATCTCGAAGAAGAATTACTGAACGTTGAATTTCGGGTAACTTATCAACCGCCTCATTAAGTATTTCCTTTAAATCTGAATAATCATTATATGTTTCACCCGGGATATTTTCCAAATTATCTAACTGAGTATTTCTCTTATTTTTTCGAACATGATCAATCAAAGTATGATATGCCGTAGTAAATAAATAGGACTTAGCTTTTTTCGCATCCACATCTTTACGCTTAATCCATAGTTTCATAAATGATTCCTGAACAATATCATGGGATATATCGATATCACGAAGATTCTTAAGTACAAACCTGTATATACCATCAGAAAAGCTGTCTACACAACTATTATAATCACTTACGGTCATTCTTTAAGCGTAGTTTTTTCTCATATTCAATAATGAGACGTAGAATTATACCACAATGTTACAATAAGTTTTATAATATTAAAACAGATATTGTAACTTACTGAAAGTCAGTGTTAAATAAAGATTGGGAACTAGTCGTTTAATTTGAGAACAACTAGGAACGCCTGTTGAGGTACTTCAACATTACCCACTTGACGCATTCGTTTTTTACCTTTTTTCTGCTTTTCCAGAAGTTTACGTTTACGTGTGATATCACCACCATAGCATTTTGCTGTTACATCTTTACGCACAGCTTTAATGGTTTCTCTGGCAATAACTTTAGCACCTATTGCCGCTTGTATGGCAATGTCGAATTGTTGTCTTGGGATTAGGTCCTTAAGTTTTACACTTATCCTTCGTCCTAGATCATATGCGTTATCAACATGTATTAATGATGAAAGTGCATCAACGGGCTCTCCATTCAGAAGAATGTCTAGCTTGATTAGCTTCGCTGGTTTATAGCCACTTATATGGTAGTCAAAAGACGCATAGCCCTTTGAAATACTTTTTAATTTATCGTAGAAGTCAAATACGATCTCACCCAATGGCATATCAACAGTAAGCTCAACGCGGCTGGTTGTAAGATAAACCTGATTTTTAAGCTCACCTCGCTTATCTAAGCATAGTTTTATAATAGGACCAATGTAATCCGTTCTTGTAATTATCTGTGCTTTTATATAAGGCTCCTCAATGTGATCTATGTATTTTTGATCAGGTAATCCGGATGGATTATGAACCTCGATTAGATCTTCTTTATTTGTAATTACCCTATAGGAAACGTTTGGCATAGTGGTAATAACACTCATGTCAAACTCCCTGTCGAGGCGTTCTTGGATTATCTCCATATGTAGGAGTCCAAGAAATCCACACCTAAATCCAAAACCCAATGCCATTGAAGATTCAGGTTCAAAAGTTAGTGAAGCATCGTTTAGTTGAAGTTTTTCAATGGAAGCCCTAAGTTCTTCATATTCTTCTGGGTCTGTTGGATAGAGACCGGCAAAAACCATTGGTTTTACATCTTCAAATCCTGCAATTGCCCTTTTGGTTGGATTGGTCAGATGAGTAATAGTATCACCAACTTTTACTTCCTTTGAAGTTTTAATTCCTGAAATTATATAACCCACATCACCCGTTCTCAGGATATCTCTTGCTTCCGGTTTTAATCTTAGAACACCTATTTCATTAGCTTCATACTCTTTTCCGGTATTTACAAATTTTACTTTGTCACCTTTCCTTACTTCACCATTTTTTATTCTAAAGTAAGCTATTATACCTCTAAAGGAGTTAAAAACAGAATCAAAAATCAATGCTTGGAGTGGTTCATCTGGATTACCTTCTGGTGGAGGTACTTTATTAATAATTGAATCAAGGATTACGTCAACACCATATCCGGTTTTACCACTTGCTTCAATAATATCATCATAATCACAACCAATCATATCCACTATCTGATCTTTAACTTCATCAGGCATAGCATTGTCAAGGTCCATTTTGTTTAATACAGGAATTATTTCAAGATCATTCTCAATGGCAAGATATAAGTTAGATATGGTTTGTGCTTGTATTCCCTGAGTTGCATCAACAATTAACAGAGCTCCTTCGCATGCTGCAATAGAACGTGAAACCTCATAAGAGAAGTCAACATGTCCTGGCGTGTCAATTAAGTTTAGTACGTATTGTTCCCCTTTGTGGGTATAGTCCATTTGTATGGCGTGGCTCTTTATGGTAATTCCACGTTCCCTTTCAATATCCATATCGTCCAGTACCTGAGCTTGTGCATCACGCTGAGAAACAGTACCGGTGTATTCCAATAATCTATCAGCTAACGTACTCTTCCCGTGATCGATATGGGCAATTATACAGAAATTTCGTATTTCCTTCATAGCTGGCAAAAATACAAAAGATTTTCTCTAATCCCACATCAATATTCTCCTTTGGTACATTCAGTATCTATTGTTGATATTTCCTAAATTAGCCTTAAATTCGCGAAGTTTAGTTTTATTTGATTCACGTTGGAATAATTATTGATACGTGATTGTTTTAAACAAGTAATCCATTATGTTAAATATACTTAAGAAAGTCTTTGGAGATAAGGCATCAAAAGATCTCAAAGAAATAAATCCTTTTGTTGATAAAGTGAAATCTGTATATCAATCCATTTCTCAATTGAGTAATGATGGGTTGCGTGCAAAAACTGAGGAATTCAAGCAGCGAATAGCCAATAGCATTGCTGAGGATGAAAAGGAGATCGCCAGACTAAAAGAATTGATGGCTTCTGATCCTAATT
>CALCGQ010000102.1 GCA_937901015.1 uncultured Bacteroidota bacterium
ATATATAGTAATGATATTTGTTCTCAAATAATCTATGATACTATTATAGTCTATGATACGATTACAATATATGATACAATTACCTTAGTTGATAGCATATCAGTTACAGACACACTTATAATCGACGTAAGTATAGAAGGCGTCTCACAGCCAAATAATACCAATACAATTAAGGTATATCCGAACCCTACAAAAGATGTTGTGTATATAAATACAGGTGAGTTTACCACAATGACTGAATATACAATTAGAATTATAAATAATCTTGGATCAGTCGTTTTCGAGAATGCGTGTAATCAACAAGAGTTTCAGGTTGATATAAAAGAATTTGGGGAAATTGGATTGTATTACATACAGATATTAGATAATAATAATCTAATTATTGATACGCGGAAAATTATTTTGGAATAAGATAGCTCCAAATGGTTTTTTATATCAATATTGTCTATAATTCAATTAGATAGCTATATTTTAAATCGATTTCTTTATGAACTAATCGATCCAGATATTAACCCTCTCAGGATACCATGTATGTTTAACCCAAATTAATCATATGAAAAAGGCACTAGCTAGTTTATATTTCCTATTGTTGGTCGTAATTTGTATTAGTCAGAATTCAACTTCTGATAGCCTAAAATTATACTATAAGTTTGAGAATATTTTTGGTTCAATGATATTTGATGAAAGTGGCAATGGGAATGTTGGTTATCGATATAATGCATATTCTTATTTCGATAGATTTGGGAGAGCTGATCATGCACTAAGGTTTAATGGTAATAGTAGTTTTGTGTTTTTTGATGCAAATTCTTTGACATTTGATGAGTATTCTTATTGTGCATGGGTTAGTATCACTGAGACTCCATCATATGGGACAGCTGGTTTCATAATTGATTTAGGATCCTTTTATGGAGTTGATCAATATATCGCATACACCAATCAATATTCGTTGTATACTTTAGATGGAGCTCTTGCCCAAGGATATAATACAGATGAATCTTCTTCATGGATTAGTCGGAATGAGCTTTTTCCTATGGGAGTATGGAAATTTATAGTCTATACACGCAGCAATGATTTTATTAAACTTTATATAGATGGTGAGTTATTTGATTCACTCAGTATTAATAATGTCACCCCAAACTATGGAGATTATCCAAAAGGGTACATTGGTTGTAGAAATACTATGGAACAGTATTTCCATGGTGTGATAGATGATGTTAGAATCTATAACATTGCCATTAGTAGCGATATGGTTGTCAAATTATATACAGAAGCTATTGTTGATATAGGTGATAATATATATAATGAAGCAGTAATATATCCCAATCCTTCAAGTGATTTTATTAATATTAGCATGCCAATAAAATTAGAATATTTAAAAGTTGAGATACTTAATAGTTGGGGTGTTCCAGTAAAATCTTTTATTAATAAGACAAGAATTAACGTAATGGATTTAACTGTAGGGTTATACTTACTTATAATTACTAATATGGAAGATCAGAGTATTAGAACTTATAAAGTTGTAAAGCTTTAAATCACATTCACTTCAAACTCCAGCCGAACCTTAAATTTCTCAAATACCTTATCTTTAATGTAATTGGCAAATTTAAGTATGTCGTAACCTGTGGCATCGCCATAATTTACAATAACCAAAGCTTGTTTTTCGTGAACACCAACGTCACCATCACGTTTTCCTTTTAGTCCGCATTGCTCAATTAACCATCCTGCTGGTATTTTATAGGTACTATCTTTTTGCGGGTAATTGGGTATTGTTTCGTATTTTAATTTGAGATTGTGAAATTGGGCCATGTCAATAACCGGATTCTTAAAAAAACTACCAGCATTTTTAAGCTTTTCAGGATTTGGGAGTTTTGAAGCCCTTATCTCAGCTACTTTGGCACTTACTTCTGCTATTGTAACTTCACTTATGTGTTTATGTTTAAAAGCTTCAGCTAGGGGTTTATAGCTTAGGTTTACGGTCGGATTCTTGGTGAGTTTAAAAACAACACTGGTAATGAAATACTTGTGCATATGGTCGTTTTTAAAGATACTTGATCTATATCCAAATTTACAATCTTCGTTTGTGAAGGTTTCAATAATACCAGTATTAAAGTTAAATGCTTCAAGACTTACCATTACATCCTTTAATTCTGTTCCGTAGGCTCCAATGTTCTGAATGGGAGCGGCTCCAACTTTACCGGGAATATCGGTCATATTTTCAATGCCTCCCCAGCCATTTTCCACAGTGTATTCAACTAAACTTGGCCAAAACTCACCAGCATTTACTTTGAGAAGTATGGTTTCATCATTTTCCACGATAACTTCTTTACCCCAAAGCTGATTAAGTAGCACCAATCCGTTAAAATGACCAGTGAATAATATATTACTTCCTTTACTCAGGACAAGTATATTTTCTTTTAGCTTTCCCTCTTTAAAAAGTTCGTGCAATACCTCGGTAGAAGTGATCATAACAAGTTCATAAGCTAATACCTCCAGTCCGAATGTGTTAAAAGGTGCTAAACAGAAATCTTCTTTTATGATGATCATGGATCAAAGATAATACTTTGATGCAATAATTACAGTATTACAATGTTATTCATTTAAAGTCAGTATTTTTACATTTTCAAACGGTAATATTGCGGAAAAAGGTAATAGTTTCGGTTATAAATGATCTGGTAACAGATCAGAGGGTGAATAAGGTTTGCCAAACTGTTTCATCAATGGATTGTGATGTTCTTCTTGTTGGTAGAAGGCTTAAAAATAGCCCTGATATGGATCATAGAGGTTATTCGGTTCACCGTATGAAACTAGTATTTGAAAAGGGTGCTTTTTTTTATGCAGAGTTTAATCTGAGATTGTTTTTCTTCTTACTTATTAAGAAAGCAGATATGCTTATTTCCAATGATCTGGATACACTCTTACCTAATTATATAATAAGCAAAATCAGAAATGTTCCACTTGTTTATGATAGTCATGAGTATTTCACAGAAGTCCCGGAATTAGTTAATAGGAAACATATCCAAAGAGTGTGGAAATTCATTGAAGGCAAGATATTCCCTAAACTTGAAAATGTTATAACTGTAAATGATTCCATTGCTGATTTTTTTGAGGATGATTATGGAATTCGTCCGGCTGTTGTTAGAAATATCCCAAGGGCAAGGGAAAAAGTTAGTATGGTTACCAGAGAAAAACTGGAGTTGCCTGTAGGCAAATCAATTTTAATACTTCAAGGTTCTGGGATAAATGTTGATCGTGGTTCGGAAGAATTAATACAAGCCATGGAATATATTGATGATGCAGTATTATTAATTATTGGTGGAGGAGATGTAATTAATAAGCTTAAATTTATGGTTGTTGAATTGGGTATCAAGGATAAGGTAATTTTTAAACCGCGATTACCATATAATGAGATGATGCAGTACACAGCTGTTGCTGATTTAGGTCTTACATTCGACAAGTCCACTAACTTAAATTATAAGTTTAGTTTGCCGAATAAATTATTCGATTATATACAGGCAGGAGTTCCTGTGATATCATCTTCTTTACCAGAAATTGAAAAGGTTATTAATCAATTTGATGTGGGTGATTATATACCCGATCATAATCCTAAAAACATTGCTAATAAGCTTAATCATATACTTAATAATCAGGATTTAATCCTGAAATGGAAAAAAAACTGTAATTTTGCCGCCCGGGAATTAACCTGGGAAAATGAAGAGGTTGTTCTGAAAAAAATCTATGGCAAATATGTCTGAATTACATCTACATATAATATCCTTTGATATACCATTTCCACCAAATTATGGAGGTGTTATTGATGTATTCTATAAGGCAAAAGCTTTGTCGGAAAAAGGTGTTAAAGTGCATATGCATTGTTTTCAGTATGGACGTGAGCATTATCAAATAATGAAGGATACCTTTTATGAGGTTAATTACTATAAACGAGATATTTCCAAAAAACATCTCTTTAAAAGCATACCATATATCGTAAGTACAAGATCATCTGAAAAACTCATTGAGAACCTTCTAAAAGATGAATATCCCATATTAATGGAAGGGATACATACTTCTGCATTACTTGAGGAACCAAGACTTCGAAACCGAAGAACATTGGTACGTGCTCATAATATTGAACATGAATACTATTATAATCTAGGGAAAGCTGAAAAAGATATTTTTAAGAAATACTATTTCTATAATGAGGCTGCAAAACTGAAACGATATGAGAAGATATTGGAAAAGGCAGATCGAATATTAGCAATCTCAGAAAATGATAAGAAATACTTCAATAATGAATTTAGTAGAGTAGAACACATACCGGCATTTCACCAGTTTACCGGTATAAGAAGCAAAGTAGGACGAGGGGATTATGTGCTTTATCATGGGAATTTATCGGTTGCTGAAAATGAAAATGCCGTTAACTTCTTATTGGATGAAGTATTTAATGAATTGAATATTCCTTTGAAAATTGCAGGTCTAAATCCTCCTAAGCAGTTGAGAAACAGGATTGAAAATGAACCTAATATTGAATTAGTCATTAACCCTTCCAATGAAGCCTTACAGGATTTGATTGAAAATGCACATCTTAATATTTCGATAACTGCTCAAAAAACCGGACTTAAACTAAAACTGTTGAATAACCTTTACAATGGAAGATTTGTTTTGGTAAACGATAAAATGCTTAGTGGTAGTAATCTAGATGATCTTTGTGAAGTAGCCAATAACTATATGACGCTTCGTCGTAGAATTAAGATACTATTTAACAAAGACTTTACTCAAGAGCATATCGATGAACGCAAAAATAACTTAGGAAAGATATATTGCAATGGAAGCAATGTTAAGAAATTGATTGAACTAATTAAGTAAATAGTAGTAGTTCACTTTTCTTAAATAGATCAAACAACAGTTCCTTCTTCACATTTAACGACTCTGCCCGGGAATTTATGGATAAGATTATAGTTGTGGGTAGCCATGATTACTGTTTTACCAATTTCACTGAGTTTAAACAATATTTTCATAATTCCATTGGAAGTCTCAGGATCAAGATTACCCGTTGGCTCATCAGCCAAAAGAACTTCTGGTTCATTTAATAAAGCTCTTGCTATTGCTATTCGTTGCTGCTCACCACCCGATAGTTGATGAGGCATGGCATTTAATTTTTCAATTAGTTCAACTTCATCCAATACCTCAAGAATCCTATTATCGATTTCACCTTTGTCTTTCCAGCCAGTTGCTTTCAGAACAAACTCAAGGTTTTTCTTAATACTTCGATCATCCAATAATTGGAAATCCTGGAAAACGATCCCAAGTTTCCTGCGTAAATATGGCAGGTTTTTTTGTTTAATTGATTTAATATCATAACCACAAACTTCTGCTTCACCTGATTCTACAGGTAGGTCAGCATAAAGGATTTGCATTAAACTGGATTTCCCACTTCCGGTTTTTCCAATCATATATATAAATTCACCAACATTAACATCAAGGTTCACGTTGGTAAGTACAAGTTTGTTTTTCTGAAAAACTGAAAGGTTGTTTAAGGAAATAATAGGCCGACTCTCCATATTGTTTTGTTATTAAGAGTCCAAAGATAGATATTTTGAAATAATACTTGCTAGTGGTAAGCTACGAAATAGTACTCTTTGTTTGAGTGAAAAGTCTGATCAAAAACTTCCATACTCAAAGGTTCCCCTTTCTTTAAGAATGACTTTAGTGTATAAATCTTAAAGCCAACTTCGTTACATATAAAATTAAAGATATCCTGAGGTGTAGTACCATAATATTCGCTAGCACCAAGTCCAAATTCAAATACTATTAATGGCTTATTTTTAATTAGCAAATCTTTACCGCCTTTAAGCACTCCAAGCTCTGCTCCTTCAACATCGATCTTAACAAAATCGATTTTTAGTTCAGTAGGTATAACTTCATCAAGTTTTTTAAGCTCAACGTCAATTTCTTCTATCTCAGGATTTTCAATATCGTATTTACGTTGTTTTATTCCGCTATATGCAGGAGCATTTTTTACCAATTGAAATTTGGAAGTGCCATCCTCTGCTGATAGTGCATAAGGTAAAATGGTAGCCTTGCCATGGTATCTTTTTTTTAAGTCATTAAATAGATATGGAATGGGTTCAAAACCTGTATGTTTTCCTTTGGGAGAAAGCTTGAGCATTATATCTAATATCTCACCTTTATGACAACCAATATCGATACAATTTGAATCAGAAGATATTGATTGTTTCATGAT
>CALCGQ010000103.1 GCA_937901015.1 uncultured Bacteroidota bacterium
ATTATTATGCTTCTATTGTAATCACAAATATTACAAATAGTTCTGCCACAATACAGATAAATCAATCTATTACACGAGATTTTACAATTGAACAGCAGGGATTAAATGCTTCTATTGACACTTTAATTGTTATTGATGAACATTCAACTGATATTGATGTGTTAAACGTGAGTATAGGTACATTAATAAAAGATATGGGTTCAGGACCCACTTTATATGATACCATAATAATAACTGGGTCAGATATGCCAGGTGGGAATAATCGCTTTGATTATGGAGAAACAATAATTCTTTCAGAAACCGTAATGTTAATTGGGTGTAACAATGGAGAAAGTACCATTAATGCAACTTGGGGTTGTTATGGTGATTATTGCGAAGATCATTATGCATTTCCTTCCGTATCTCCTGCATCTGGAGTTCCATTAATAAATATGGATTTTACCGGTAATAAACTTGGGTGGGGATTTATTGATAATTCCGGCTTTCTTGAATTTACAATTTCCAACAATGGGACGGGTGCAGGTACTGCATATGATCTTGTTGCATTGGCCGGGTTTTCTTCAGGAGGTAGTACATATTATCCAAATGGTGATTGGTTAAATGAAGTTGATTCATTTTCGGTTAATGGAAATTATTTAGAATCTTTTTACAATTATGCTTCCGGAGCCATAAATGGAAGATACTCTTATTATTTTTCATTTAATTATACTTTTGATCCAGATGGTCCGGGAGTTGGTATTGAAGATGAAGATGGGGATGGCATTTTTGATGATTTGCCAGTTGGAAATACAATAACCTTAAAAGCCCATACCTATTATAATTGGCAGGAAGCTCAAACCAATATTCCAATAAGAAATAACTGTGGTAGGGGATGGACTGACAACCGATGGCAGGCCTTTAGGTTTGGATTTGATTTAGTAGATCAATGCTATAGTCAGTCAGGTGCAACGTGGGTTCCTAATACCCATACAACACCTTTTCATACTTATAATACTCGAACTTTGGAGCATATTATACCAGCGGATATATATGATGGGTCAACGGTATGGATGGAGCAACAAGTTACCACTAATACCAAGGTAGATGATGAAGGATGTCCCAATGATTCGGTAATTTACATTGTGACTCTGCCAGATGGAGTAGTTATTGCAGGAGGCACAGCCACTTACAGAGGGATAAGTATGGGTACGCCGCAAATAACTGGTAATACTGCAGTATATTTTTTAAATAAGAATAAAGTAAAATATGGTGGTTGGTTTAAAGTGCCACTACAAATCGATTGTAATTCGCCACACAATCCCACAGCCACTATATCAACCAATTTAAAATTCTGGTGTGATAAATCATTATATCCTTCACGGTTTTTTACTTATTGGTGTTCTGAAACTCCTGTTTTTGGTATTCAATGCCCACTCGGCGGTTGTGTTGATCCATATGTGTCGGATTTCTCCATTGAAAGAACAACTTTGGGATGGAAAGATAGTCAGCTTTCTGCCAAGGTTGATAATGAAACTCCGGGTTTACAACTTGATTATGCCATGGCCCGGGATTCAATTAAGATAGTCACCAAAGGATCAGTAAATGAGTTATCCGACAGTGTATATTATGTATTGCATCATGATAATATTCCAGGTAACTGGAGTAACAATTTGTTTTTTGATTACCTGACAGACACTCTTGAGCTTTATGATTTGGAAACAGATACTTGGATTACATGTTCTGGACTGAATCCAATAATTTCAAATGCTCAAGTATCTGAACTAGTATTAAATATTTCAGATTTGACTTTGCCGGGAGGTTGTTTAAGCGGCTATACTCTTACTGCAGGTGATTCATTAATTTATTCAATCTATGGACAGGTTCGAAATATAGCAAAAACCCAATGGGAGACTGTACCTGCTTTTAGGTCACATTTTTACAATATAAAAGATAATCAGAATATGTATTGTAATGATCGTGGTGCCACATTTAATATACTTGGAAGTAATCTTACCTTTTCAAGAAATACATGGATCAACCCAACTCTTATTGAAGGGTGCGATGATTTACAATTTTATGGTGAGATTTACAGATGGTTAGATGATTGTGGAGGGATTAAAGCATTCCCAAATGAGGTACGCCCTTATGTTGTTATGGACTCATTAATATTTTTCTTGCCAGAAGAGGTTGATTATCACACAGGTACATCAGTGCATCGATATAGAGATAAGGATGGCATTTTTGAAAGTGAGCCGGTTGCCGATCCCATAATTGAATATACAGGCGGTGTTACAAAGTTAATATATGTTAGGGATGCTTCATGGAGCTACTCTGCATATTCTGATTGTAGTGCAGATCAGGATCGTGTTCAATTTTATGCTACAGCTTCTTGTATTCAGGATCCTACAATCGACTATTCAATCTCAGTAGTAGGACGATATCAATTTTATGCTGATGGACAGGGCATAGATCAAAATGGAACAGACCTTGCCAGTAAGCCATATCTGTCATCAGATGTAGTTTTGACACCATTAATTACAACAGCCGAAGGTCGATACGATACAGTTACCTGGGATGTTAGACTTTGTAATGTTACCAATATCGATGCAAAGAATAATTGGTTGGCATTTGAGAGTGAAAGTAATGGGATTGAAGTAATTGAGATTGTAGACGTAACAATACCATCAAATCCATCTACAATACCAGTTACCACTTACGGTCAGGGTAAGAGTTGGGCTCAACTTGGTGACTTGATAAACAACCAATGCAATATTTATCAGATAAGGGCAATTTATTCAAGTTGTTCATCAGATTCATTATACATTCGACATTCTTTCAATTGTTCTGGTTATCCGGTAAATCCAGAATTGGGGTATTTGCCAACTGCATACAGTTGTAATGAGAACAATACTTATCTCTATCTTGAACCCAATGATGTTAGTTTGAATCTCTCATTAACATCACCTGTTAATCCTCTATTACTTTGTGATACCTTGGTTTATGAAGCCGAAGTTTCAAATACTTTATTGTCATATGCTTACGATCTACTATTTACTGTAACTGTACCACCTGGAGTTTCAATTGTACCTGATTCATCGGAATTTAGCTTTCCTTATAATTCAGGTAATTTTAATAATATTGGCGATCCCCAAAATATTCCAGCAGGTAGTAATAATTGGATATATAACATCTCTACAGATCCCAATGCAATAGATATTCTTAAGGGTATAGATAGCTTACCAAATAATGGGTATAATTTAAGATTTAAGGTGATTACGGATTGTAATTTAATTTCCGGATCATCCATAAAAATGACTGCCACAGCATCAAATGCATGTGGTTCGATAAAGAATAGGAGTTCTTTTACGTCCCCAATAATAATAGATGGGCTACCAACGAATCTTAACCTATATGTTCTGAGTACTGAGACTAATAGTTTTCTTCCAACTTGTGACATAGGGTCAACTATCAAAACAAAGATTATAAACCTAGGACCAAATTCAGCTTCAGATATTGAGTTATTAAGTATTTCCATTGATGATGCTTACGATTATGTACCTGGGTCATTGATCCCTATTCATAATGGCCCCTCTGGCATTGCTAGTAATGTTGTATTTGGAGGGATAAGGTTTATTCAATTCGCAATTCAGCCTAATCTTTTCGTAAATGATTCCATTGTATTTACTTATGATCTAATAGATATTGATCCGGGGAGTTTGGTATGTGATACAATTGCCCTAACTACAAATGCCATGTTGGTGGCTTCCGTACCATGTTCAAATGAACCAAGTGGAAGTTGTGAAATACAGTCTATTACTTCATCTTTGGTTAATAACATGACAATCAGAAAGGATGATGTTGTATTTGGACATGTAATTGCAAATAGTGTACGTTCGGGTAGTACATCTGAACTAATTAACATCGAATATTCTTTGATTAACTCTGGTAGTCATCCATTTAATAGTGACAGTCTTGAAGTTGTTTTTGTTCACGATGCAAATGGAAATGGTATTGCAGATGAAAGCGGAGCCGACTCATTATTTTCTCAAAAGGTTGGTGTTGAGAATATTGCTATTGGTGATAGTGTAGTTTCGTTAGCTATTTTTAATGCAGAGTATGATAAGGTATGTAACATGCTTGCATCAATAAGACTGATAGAAGATACCTGTATTTGTTCAGAAACAGCCATTGATATTTCGTCGATCATATTAGAAAATACTGGTCCTGATACTTCTGTTTGTGTTCAAAACACATTACAACTGGGTTTTGATACTATCCAAGGACAATCATATACCTGGGTACCATCTGCATATCTTAATTCTTCATCCATTTCAAATCCCG
>CALCGQ010000104.1 GCA_937901015.1 uncultured Bacteroidota bacterium
ACAATCGTTATTTTGATAAGTTTGTTGGTTGGATAGACTGCATGAAGAAATCAGAAATGGTAGGAATGAAAGTAGAAGTAATTGTATTCTCATAGTTATTCTATATAAAATACAATTATACATATTATTTATCCGGATAGTGCAAATTAAATATAGATATACATTATATGAACGACTACTTAATTCCTATTCTACAATTCCTTGTCTCAGAACTGCCAAGTAAGCACGTGTCAATGTTGTCTTCAAGGCCAATCAACAACCATCCATAATTATTAAAAAGATCCTTGCTGATCATAAAATGTTCAATCTTATGGAGTTCCTGTAGCTTAACATCTTTTTTTCGGTATTTATATAGCTCATGCGAAATTGGTTTTATCCACTTTCCAACACTAACATCACTTACGTTAAGAATTCGGCCTATATTCCTAATACTTAGTCCTTCAAGGTATAGATGTATTGCGCTTCTTTTAATATTGGCATCGTATCCTTTGGCGTTATCAGTGAAATGATAATTGCAATCATTGCATTTATATCGCTGACTACCTTGTGTTTTACCTGACTTTACAACTCTTTTTGAGTTACAACGACTGCAATTCTTCATGTATCTATATTTAGATTGCAATATACAAAAAAAAATATTGTGTTATGAAGACGGAAGACAGAAGACGGTAGACGGAAGACACAAGACAGAATATACAGAAGACGGAAGATGGAAGACGGTAGACTAAAGTATTTTCCTTATTGGATTTTTCATCTATATTAGTTTATTTATGTAGAGTAAGATTTTTGTTCTTCATTAAATAGATTCTGTCACATAGGTTTTTCATATAATCAATATTCTGATCTATGAGAATAAGGGAAGAGTTGCTACGAACTAAATAGTCTTCTAAAAATTGAGATACCAGATTTACATTTGAAGGAGATAATCCGGCTGTTGGTTCATCCAGAATTAGTAGCTTAGGGTTGTTATTCATAATCATTGCTAATGCCAATATTATTCTTTCACCACCACTTAAGTTTCCTGCTTTCTGATTTAAAAAACCACTTTGTTTAAATATTTTAAAGTATATAGAATAATCCTCAATGGTAATATCTAAGTTGGATTTTTTTGATCCATATCCTGATAGCTCAAGATTTTCCTTAACAGATAGGTTTGGAAAAACTTGACCATCCTGTATGAAATATGAAATTCCAAAGGAATTATACTTATGGATTTTATTTTTAGTTAGGTCAATTTTATTGAAGATAATCGAGCCTGAATAATATGGCGTTAGTTGCATTATGGATTTCACAAATGTAGATTTACCAACACCGTTCCGACCTGTAATTCCAATTTTTTCACCTGTGTTTACATTTAGATTCACTCCATCTATTATGGCGTAATCATTCCTGTATCCAGTTGTTAATTTACTTATCTCTAACATAATGCTAAATAGTCGTTTTTAACTAAACTATGGCTTAGTACATCACTCGTATTTCCTGAAACTATTATTTCTCCAGCCTTCATATAGAAACAATCAATAGCATGTTTTCTTACAAAATCAATATTGTGTTCTACCATAACAATTGATATTCCGGAGTTTCGCATAGTGTTTATAATTGAATCTATTGTTATCCAATCTTCAGGGTTTATTCCGGATGTTGGTTCATCTAATAATACAAGTTTGTAGCCACCCAGTAAAAGTGATATTAAGTTTAAAATACGTTGCTGGCCATACGATAAACTTCCTGCTTTTTTATCTAATTCATTTTGGAATACCTTACCATCAATCTTTTCCAATAGGGTTTCAATTTTATTATTAATCTCTAGTAACTGTTTTTTATATTTTTTTGAAAAGAATACATTATAAAAGGGCTGCTCCACTGTATACTCATTACACGCAATCATTAGGTTCTCCTTGACGGTGAGATTTCCATATATCCTAGTTCCCTGGAATAATCTACCAACCCCAAGTCTAGCAGTTTGATTAGGGTGGAGCTGAGATAAATTCCATAGCTTCCCATTATTATTCATATTAATATTCCCAGAGTCTGGTTTAATAAAACCATTAATAATATTCAACATGGTTGTTTTACCGGCTCCATTTCCTCCAATTATTGCCACGGTGGTATTCGAGGCGACTTCCAGATTTATATCAGATAATATAGCTTTGTTTGAATCTGGTTTTGACAAATTCTCAGAGAAGCTCTTAACAATATTTTCTATTTTTAGAATATAATCCATGTTAAGTTGATTGATTTGAGAATAAACTATTTCCTCTAAAGTAAACTATAAAGAGCAACAATATTCCAAGGATTATCTGATTAATTGGTGCAGCAATTGTGTCAGGTATCTGCACAAATCTTAGTATCTCTGGAAGCAGAATCATAAAAGCTGCACCAATAACAACACCTCTGATTTTTTCACTGGAGCCAAGGAGAACTGCAATTAATATGAATATCGATTCATGAATATTAAAACTTGAAGGATCTATATAACTCATATAGGTAGCATATAGATACGAACCCCAACCAATAAAAGCACTTGATATCACAAAAACACTAATCCTGATTTTTCTGGTGTCACGACCAGTTGCCAACAACGATAACTCATTTATATGTAGTGCTTTTAGAACTTTTCCATACATTGAATACTGTAATTTGTAGAAAAGAAAAAGTAGTATTAAGGTTAGGACCAAATTCAGTATGAAAAAATCTAGATTGGCTGATATGGAATCGATCCCAAATAACTTAGGAGAAGGTATACCTGAAATGCCTTCAGAGCCTCCTGTTACAGAAGTCCAATTGTAAAGGATTGAAAAAACAATAAACTGAAATGCAAGAGTAGCCATAACAAAATAATCACCCACAAGCTTTACAGTTGGCATAGCAATCAGGTAAGCAATTACCCCATTTACCAACATCACAATTAATAAGGAAGGAATAATGGGTAGATGAAACACCTGTGTGCATAGTGCGGTGATATATGCGCCAATTCCAAAAAAAGCAGCTTGTCCGAGTGAAATTTGGTTTGATACTCTTATTAGTAAATGAGAGGATGTTGCTAGGATAATATATATCAAGGCAAAATTTGAGATATTTAAGAGATAGTTTACCATTATAATTCCCTTCTTTTTTCAGGCAAAAGACCTTTAGGTAAATAAATAAGAAAAAGAAGAAGTATTACAAAAATACTTAATACAACCCATTGGCTATTAATGAAGTATTCGGCAATGGTTTGAAGGAAACCAAGTGTATAACCTCCAATAATAGCACCTTCAATACGCCCAATTCCACCAATTATAATTGCAATAAACGCATATATGAAAACAGGCAATCCAACGTCAGGATTTATACCAACATCAAATGCCTGGATAGAACCTACAATGCCAACAATAATCCCTGAGATAATAAAAACTCCCGTTCTGTAATTTCCAATATTTATACCCATCAAACCAGCAAGAGTCTGATTGTCGCGTATGGATCGTATAATGGTAACGAATTTACCTTTCTTAATAAATATCATTAGCGCAATAAGTATCAGTAAATATGTTGCTAATATTGATATCCTATTGCCAGAAACCCCAAATAAGTTAAAATTAAGTAATTGTTCATTTAGTACTAATCTGGGTGAGTTACCCCAAATCAGAACGATTATATTAATGATTATTATAAAGAGTGCAATGGAAGCAATCATTATAGAGTGTAATCCTAATGATTTCTTATTCAATGTCCTGTAAACCACTAAGTCTATTGCCAGACTGACAATAGAGGTAATAGCTAAACTAATTAAAAGTGCTACTAAGAATGAGAAGTTATTTAATTCATAAAACTGATAGAATACATATCCTGATAATGTATACAAAGCTGCATATGCGATATGAAAAATCCTAGTAGTATTATAAACAAGGGCAAAGCCAATGGCCAGTATGCTAATGATACTCCCATTTATAATTGCATTAATTAAGTACTGAAGTACCATAAAAACCAATAAGTGATATTAACCGATTACTATGAACAAAACTAATTATTTTTATGGCGAATCTGTAAAAAATGAAATTTCTATATAAACAATGTAAAAACAGATAGTTAGTTTCTTTGAAGTAACCTATCTTTGCGTGACTTTATTAAATGTTCAGCTGTAAACACAATAGAAATATGTCAATAATAAGTTTTGGTAAATTCGATAACGAGCTAGGTTACAAAACGCTCAATGAGAGAACAATGCGTGCAAGTGCTGGTTTGATGCTATTGCTTGGGTCAATTGCATCAATTAATGGGTTTATTTTTAATAGATATGAGGTCATCCCATATATCTCAGGTTTTTTAATGGTTAACTTTATGATTGGGATTTTTATCAATCCAAAATTTTCGCCTACTGTTTTTGTTGGTTGGATATTTGTTAGAAAGCAATCACCTTTGCCAATAGGTGCGATTCAAAAGAAGTTTGCATGGAGTTTAGGATTAGGATTATCGACGGTAATATTCATACTGTCATTATATTTAATTAATGATGTAACTTATTTTGATCCAGTATGTTTACTGTGTATTGGGTGTTTGTTTTTGCTTTTCTTTGAGTCCGTTTTTGGAATTTGTATTGGTTGCAAACTATATTATCTATTTATCTTTTTAAAGATATTTAAAGAACCAGAAATTAAACCAAATTGCATGGGAGATAGTTGTGAAGTTGATTAATTCACTCTTACGATTGCTATTCTAATACAATTGGGCGAATTGTAGCTTCAGATTTATTGTACTTACTTGTTAAACAAGTGGAATTGTTTATATTTTTACAACTATAAATTAACCTGCAAACTTGATTAGTATATTATAAATAGATCGATTATGAAACATTTCTTATTACTACTTTTTAGCATTGCTTATTTTGGCTCATTAGCTCAAGAAAATCTTCCCTATCAGAAGCCTTCTGATGAAATACTCGAACTTGTAGATGTGCAACTCGCACCTTCAGTATTATTGGATGATGAAAACAAAAATATGATCTTGCTTTTTCGCGATGCATATAAGACCATCGAAGAGCTTTCGCCGGAAGAATTCAGGCTTGGTGGACTTAGAATAGATCCAAAAACAAATATTGGTAGCAGGGTAACTTACTATAATAATATAAAAGTAAGATTACTTGATAGTAAAAATGACAAGGCTCAAGATATAATTGGACTTCCTGATAATCCGAGGTTGGCAAATTTCTCATGGTCACCCGATCAAAAGAAAATGGGTTTTACAAATACCACTTCAGAAGGAGTTAGTTTATGGGTTCTTGATATTCAAAATGCATCTGTAAAAAAACTCACCAATAGTAATGTGAATGCAAATATGGGTGATGTTATTAATTGGTTTGAAGATAGTGGTTCTCTTCTTGTTAAAATGGTTTCAAAGGATAGGGAAGAGCTAATCGATACCGAGGTTGCCGTTCCTACTGGACCAACAATATCAGTGAGCGATGGTAAGAAGGCCCAAAATAGAACATATCAGGATCTTCTTAAGAATAAGAATGATGAGCACAATTTTGAGCAATTGGCTTTAAGCGAGATTTATAAGGTTAAACTTAATGGTGAAAAGGAGTTATGGCTAGCTAGTGCAATGTACACAAGTATAAGCTTTTCGCCCGATGGTAATTATGTAATGGTAGTTACTGTTGAAAAACCATTCTCATACCTAGTTACATATCGACGGTTTCCATCAAAAACTACTATTTATACAAAGGATGCATTACCCGTTGAAACAGTATTGGAAGTTCCTTTAATTGAGGACCTACCCCAAGGTTTTATGGCTGCAAGAAAAGGTATGCGAAGCCTCAGCTGGCGTAATGACAAGCCATCAACTTTAGTTTTTGCCAAAGCTTTGGATGAAGGTGATCCTAAAAATATTGTTGATTATAGAGATGAGGTTTTTGAGTTAGAAGCACCATTTAATGGAACCCCTAAGAGTCTTCTTAAGACAATCAATAGATATTCAGGTATTCAATGGGGTACTGATAAAGTTGCCATTGCATCTGATTACTGGTGGAATACTCGAAATACAAAATCTTATGTTTTTAACCCATCGGATGCAGCACAAGGAGCAAAGGTTATAAGTGATAGAAACTATCAGGATAGTTATAGTGACCCTGGGAGTTTTGTTACGGTAAGAAATGAGATGGGAAGTTATGTGCTAGACCTTGAGGGTGATTGGGCGTATTTAATTGGGGATGGATTTACTGAAAATGGTCAATTTCCATTTGTAGATAAGCTTAATTTGAAATCTCTTGATAAGGATCGGGTTTATACATCTGAATTAGACAATAAATATGAAGGATTAAGAGAATATAATCCACGTAAAAATCAACTGCTTGTAAGAATTGAATCGAAAAGTGAATTTCCAAATTATTATTTTAGGAACATAAAGAAAAACAAGCTTACGCAGATTACATTTTTCGAAAATCCTTTTATTAGTATACAAGATGTTCATAAAGAGGTTATAACATATAAGCGTGATGATGGATTGGAATTATCAGGAACTCTCTATTTACCTGTTGGATATGATATTAAAAGTGGCGATAAAATGCCTATGATACTCTGGGCATATCCAGAAGAGTTTAAGGACAAATCGAGTGCCGGACAAAAGACACAAAACCCAAACCGATTTACTTATCCGTATTATGGATCACCTGTGTATTGGGTAACTAAAGGTTATGTAATATTAAATGATGCTTCTTTCCCAATTGTAGGTGAAGGTGATGCTGAACCAAATGACAGTTTCCGTAAGCAGCTTGTTGCCAATGCTAAGGCAGCTATTGACGCTGTGGATAGTTTGGGTTATATTGATAGACATAGGGTTGCTGTTGGTGGACATAGTTATGGAGCATTTATGGTTGCTAATTTGCTATCTCATTCTGATTTATTTGCAGCAGGGATTGCACGAAGCGGTGCTTATAACAGAACATTAACTCCATTTGGCTTCCAAAGTGAAGAGCGAAACTACTGGGAGGCTCCGGAGGTTTATTACAATATGTCTCCTTTTATGCATGCTGATAAAATGAAAACACCACTATTGCTGATTCATGGTGAGGCTGACAATAACTCAGGTACCTACCCAATGCAAAGTGAGAGATATTTTAATGCATTAAAGGGACTTGGTGGAACTGTTAGGTTAGTAATACTTCCAAAAGAAAGTCATGGATACAGAGCAAAAGAAAGTATTCTTCATTTATTATGGGAGCAGGATCAGTGGTTGGAAAACAATGTGAAATATCGTAAATTTCATAAGCCACAACCGGTTAGGGAGTGATGGAGTTTTGGAGTTGTGGAGTTATGGAGTTAATCTGAAAAACTAGGTTTGCTTATAATGCTTCTTAATCAATTCATCCAACTTAGCTTTATTTATGGGTTTTGAAATATAATCATTACACCCCATGTCAATTGCCTTTTCTTTGTCACCAGCCAATGCATATGCAGTTTGAGCAAGTATTATAACATCCTTGTTGAATTCACGAATTTGTCGGGTTGCTTCGTATCCATTCATGTCGGGTAATTGTATATCCATTAATATCAAATCGATATCGGTATTATTACGGCATACTTCAACAGCATCTAATCCAGAACTTACATTTATTATTTCTTTTGCCATTTTTTTAATCAAAATAGATATCAACTCTTTAGATGTTTCATCATCTTCAACAACCAATATACTAAGTCTTCCATTTATATTATCCTGTTTCAATATCTGTTCATCATTTTCTGTAAGTGGCTTTAATTCAGGTCCTGAATTATATTCAATGTCAAAATAAAAGGTTGTACCTAAGCCCGGTTCGCTATCTACCCATATTTTTCCACCCAACATTTCAGCGTAAACTTTTGAAATGGCTAATCCTAAACCTGACCCTTGATTTGCCTGCTTGTCCTCAATATCGGCCTGGACAAAACGGTCGAAGATAGCTTCCTGCCTGTCTTTGGGAATCCCAATACCAGAATCTTTTACATAAAACTCTACTTTGGTTGATCCATTATCCTTGTTTATATTATAGCCAATTTCAATGGTTCCATGATCAGTGAATTTGATCGCATTTTTGATCAGGTTAGTTATAATAGAAATTAATTTTTCAAGGTCTGTTATACAAATATTATCCTCTTTTGATATAGTATTATTAATTATAAGTTGTATTCCTTTTTTAGATGCTTCAGGTTTGAAAAAGGAATGTAAGTCTTTCAATTGTTCATTTATATTTACCTCAGAAACAGAGAGATCTACCAGACCCGATTCAATTCTTGAGATATCAATAATATCATTAACTGTATTTAACATACGGTTACCACTTTTCTGAATAATATCGATATATTTTTGCTGTTCATTACCACTTAGGTTAGGTTCTTGAAGCAGATTTGTAAATCCAAGAATCCCATTCATAGGGGTACGAATTTCGTGACTCATATTGGCAAGAAAAGCAGATTTAAGACGATCACTTTCTTCTGCTTTTTCTTTGGCGATGATTAGCTCTTCATTCTGTTTATTTATTTTATTCTCAATAATTTTTCGATCTGTAATATCTACAGCCATGCTAGTTACAGCTTTTCGGCCATCACTTAGTTTTCCAATGGGACTACTACTAAAAGCCCAAACTCTTTTATCTCCATTCTTTGTGGTGACTTCCCACTCACCATCATACTGCATTGAATCAATATCATATAGTTTATCAATAAACTCTTTAGATGGAATTGAATCATCACCATATGCTTTAGCAGTCCATTGAACAATAGTGGGTATGTCATTAATAGTATATCCGGATATTTTTTTCCATGCATCTGATAATTGTATCACATCACCTTCAGCATGAATCATTATGGGATAAGGAGCATTCTCAATTGATTTTCTAAACTTCTTTTCACTTTCTTCAATCAGTATTAAGGAATTTAGATTTTTTTCACTGATGTGTTTAATTTCAGAGGTTTGCTCAACAATCATTTCATTTAATTGATCCTTTTGATCAATCTCTGATTTCAGCCATTTCCTTATTAAAAGTGTAAGTATTAGTATGGCAGCACCAAGATTAACCACTTTGGGAATAAAAACAATTTGTGGTTGTGCTAAGTAGTTAAATACTTCTATGGGAATGAGTTTTGATAATGAGGTATACCATGCTCCGAAATAAAGACTTTCTAATACTGTTCGAAATGCGTCAATGGCTAAAACTATCAACAGTAATTTTAGTAATTTATCATGTGAACTAATATTCGTTATTTTGGTTATATAGAAAATCAGAATATAAGACCAAATAATTATTAGAATCCAATAAATAACCGGGGTCGCAATTGTAAAAAAGTTCTCCATATAAAAAATTAATCGTTAAAGTATAGATAAGAAGCTAAGACAACATATACTCCCATGTATAATAATTAGCATTTGCTAAAAAATCCGAGCTGTAAGTGACCTTATAATAATCATTTCAAAAGCGACAATTGGACAATTACTCTTATTATTTAGTAAAAATAGCAATAAACCGTAATAATATGAATTCAAGTATAATAAAGTGGCTAAATATATCGTATCTCATGAGTC
>CALCGQ010000105.1 GCA_937901015.1 uncultured Bacteroidota bacterium
AACCAACTGTAATACAAACCATGCATGGAAAGGTGAGGTTGAACAACTTATATTGATATTAGCAGTCACATAACATGTATTACCATCAATGGAATTTGATTTCCATGTGGCAAGTCGAAAGTACTCATTACTAATATCTGCTTTAGAGATGATTGTTTGCTCTTCAATAAACTGATATGTTGGTTGGACTTTTCGTTTCAGTAAACTTCTTCCCAATACTGGTTCGGTATCGATCACATTATAGTATTCTAGCCACTCAGGATTTTCTTCAATATCCACAATTTGAAAGTCACTTAAGTTTTCTGGGTATGAAACATGATCTATGAGGTTTTGTGAACCTCCTTCAATATGGTTAATATATGCCCAACAAAAAGTTCTCATTCTGTATCCACCAATTGTGGGTGGGATTTCACTCTGATAATCCTCATCAGCTAGTATTGTAGAATAGAACTTTTCAGGTAATACTTCTGTTTTATAACCATTTACATAGCTCAAATTCATTGAAAAGATGAAATGAAATGGAAAAAATAGTAGTAATACAACAGGTAGCGTATAAACTAATACCCCCGTTTTTTCATATAAATAATCTGCTGACATTACAAGGGCTCCTAAAAATAATGGGATGAAATACATTGCTACCCTATCTTCAGGATGATTTATTCCAAACATGGCAGAAAGTATTACTACTCCAATCATTGTTGCAAAAAGTAATATCGATAAAGTTAATCTTGAATCTACAAAGACTTTCAGTCCCGAAATTTTAATTGAAAAAGCAATGGTAAATATCAAAAAAACAAATAAGACCACAACAGAAATGGAATAGTAAATCGATTTTGTTCCGGTAATAAAGAGTATCAGTGATTGTATTGTTAAATTCCAAAACCCGCTACTATCACCATAATATAATGATCCTTTTTCATTAAGGTAAAACATGTAATAGCTGGCAAATAGAAGGGGCAATATCTGAGTAATAATAAGTAACCCATATTGCTTGGCAGCATTTTTATATGATGGTTTTGATGTGATAATGACCCAAGTTTGGTATCCTATTATTGCTATTGCCATCACAAGGATGGATAGATTTGATAGTTCTGCCAGAATCAGGAAGAATGATACCAGTATCAAGTTTTTAGTCTGTTTATCCTCTGAAAACTTCATCAGATGATAAAAAGCACCAAATAAGAATGCCATCGATAACCCATATCCTCTGGAAAGTGCAAAAAACTCTACGAAGAAATGTGCAAACATTAGGCTCAGTATAAAAATCCACCTTAGCGGAGTATTGACTATCAGCTTAGAACATCGATATAAATAGTAGAGATAAACTAAGATGGAGATAAGGTTTGGCAGCCTTAGAAATATTTTTTCAGGTCCAAAAGATTGATAGCTAATATAAGTTAGGAGGGTGTTTATAAAGTGATTGTTTGCATCAGGTAAAGAACTGAAAAACCAAAAATCACCCCTGTGAACAAAATGAAAGAATGTTGCAGCTTCGTCGAAAGTAATTGGGACATAATAACCTCTAATCCACATATATGTCACCAATAAAACACTAAGCGCAATGTATATGTTCCGTTCAGTTTTGTGTGTTAGTTGTTTCATGCTATGGTACTGACCAAGTCTCTGTGGAAAAGGAATATTATTTCTTATTAAAAATTCATTTTGAAAACTTCTTTAAACTCAGCTTTTAATAATTCATGCACTTCAGCAATATCCACAGGTTTACCAAGCTCTTTTTGCAATGAAGTAACAGCTTTCCCTTGTATGCCACAAGGCACAATGTAATTAAAATAGTCAAGATTAGTATTCACGTTGAATGCAAAACCATGCATGCTAACCCAATGGCTGGTACGAACACCAATTGCACAAATTTTTCTGGCTAACATCGGATTTTCAGCATCCAACCAAACACCTGTTGCTCCAGAAGATCTTGTGGCCGCAATATTGTAATGCTTTAGTGTTCTGATTATTACCTCTTCGATCCCATCGATGTAGTTTTTTATGGAAACCCCAAAATTGTCAAGATCAAGAATCGGATATCCAACAACCTGTCCGGGACCATGATATGTTATATCACCACCTCTATTTATTTTATACAGCTTAGCACCCTTGCTGGCCAAAAACTCTTCACTAATCAGAAGGTTCTCTTCTTTCCCACTTTTTCCAATGGTATATACGTGAGGGTGTTCACAGAATATAAGATAATTATGAGAAGGCTCTTTTACTTCTGCTTTTCTGTTCCTTTCTTTAATGGCTACTATTTCATCAAACAGGTTTTCCTGATAATCCCAGGCTTCTTTGTAATCAATAAGACCAATGTTCCTATATTCTACGTTCTTATTTTCCATTATCTAACTTCATTTGCCAACATGTTTTTCTGCCCTGTAAGATGATCTTACCAATGGACTACTTTCCACAAATCTAAATCCCATCTCCAAACCTGCAACTTTGTATATCTCAAATTGTTCGGGGGTAACATATTCCTTCACCATAAGATGTTTTTTTGTGGGTTGTAGATATTGTCCAATTGTAACAACTTCAACACCTGCTTTTCTCATATCTGCCAATGTTTCAATTACTTCATCATGCTCTTCTCCAAGTCCAACCATAATTCCAGATTTAGTTACAACTCCTGTTTTAGATATAATCTCTAGAGTTTTGAGGCTTATATCATATTTTGCCCTGCTTCTAGCCCATGGAGTTATTCTCCTAACGGTTTCCAGATTATGTGATACAACTTCTTGCCCTGCTTCACACACTTTGGTTATGAGATCTTCACGACCGTCAAAATCCGGAATCAGAGTTTCAATTGTAGTGTTAGGACTTTCTTTTTTGATTTCCTGTACTGTTTCAATCCATATTTCTGAACCAAGATCATCTTGGTCGTCACGATCAACAGATGTTAAAACACAATGCTTAAGTTTCATCAACTTTACAGAGTTTGCAACACGTTTAGGTTCTTGTAAATCCACAGGAAGTGGTCGACCGGTTTTTACATTACAAAATCCACATGAACGGGTACATATATCGCCAAGTATCATTAGAGTTGCTGTGCCACGTCCCCAGCATTCATCCATATTTGGGCAGTGCCCACTGGTACAAATTGTATGAAGTTTATTTTTCTCCACAATCTCGCGTACCAATCTATATTCTTTCCCCGAAGGTATTTTACTTTTTAGCCAATGGGGTTTTCTTAATGTTTTATCCAATTTGTAATTTTTATTGAAGAGTTATACCATATACAACCTCAGTTTTATGTCTGCAAAATTAGACAATTTCCTTATGGTGTCTTACTTTCTGGTAAATTGAATTAGTTCTCATCTAAACAGTAATTTAGAATCATTATAAAGCCGATTTCCACTAATTTTGAAGTCATAAATCAAATATAATTAAATCCAAACCAAATTAATGATAAGTACTATGAAACAATTTCTATTCTATGGAATTAAAACATTTTTAATACTATTATGTATTACAGCAATCAATAATGTAGTTGCACAACGAGTTGCATTCGAAAATAGCTGGGGAAAGCAAGGATCAACTCTCATTGAACAAAATAGTCAAGGCGTTGTGGTTAATTTTAGCGTAGCTAATTACTTGATTAGTGAAACTAACGTTGATAGTAAGGTCATGAATACAATTACCATGAGTGGTGTTCTTCTACAAAACTCCGAAGGTTATCCAAATGTTCCTGGATTTAGTAAATATGTGGCTATACCACAGGGAGCAAGTGTAGTAGCTAGAGTTGTGCGTAAGCAAACCGAATCGGTGCAAGATATTGAAATAGCACCTGCGCCCCGAATTCCAAAGGATACAGATAAAGGTCCTTTGTCTTTTAAGAAGAATACGGAAGTATATTCCACCAATGGATTATATCCAAATAACATTGTACAAGTAAGTGAGCCCTCTAAAATTAGAGGTGTTGATGTTGTACTTGTAAGTGTAAGTCCATTTCAATATAACCCAATAACAAAAGAACTTGTTATTAATAAGGATATCGAAGTTGAGTTATCATTTGAAGGTGGTAATGGTAAGTTTGGTGACGACAGATTAAGGAGTCGTTGGTGGGACCCTATTATCCGAGATGCGGTAATTAATGAGTCATCCATTCCTGAGAAAAAAGTGACAAATTCAACACGTACACAATCGGGATACGAATATATAATTATTGTCCCTGATGATCCTGCATTTCTATCATGGGCAGATTCAATACGTGTTTTCAGAATTAAACAGGGTATCAGCACAAATGTTTATACAACTACTGAAATTGGAGGTAATACAACCACCGCGATTGAAAACTTTATAGATAATGCATACAATACTTGGGATATTCCACCAGCAGCTTGTTTGTTGATGGCTGATTATGGTACAACAGGGAATACTATTACTTCTCCTGTTTGGGATAACTATTGTATTTCAGATAATTTCTATGCGGATGTGGATGAAGATATGATGCCTGATGTTGTTATGGCACGTATGACTGCTCAAAATGAAACACATCTGGAAACAATGGTTACAAAATTTTTGAACCATGAACGTAATCCACCAACAAATCCTGGTTTCTATGATAATCCAATCACAGCTATGGGATGGCAAACTGAACGCTGGTTCCAAATATGCTCTGAGGTAATTGCCGGTTTCTTTGAGAATTCATTGGGAAAATCACCAATGCGTGAAAATGCCATTTATCAGGGTAACCCCGGTAATACTTGGTCTACAGCACAAAATACAGCAACTGTTGTTAGTTATTTTGGTGAAAGTGGCTTAAATTATATTCCAGATTCTCCAAGTTATCTTACAGATTGGGGTGGAAATGCAACACGAATTAATAATGATATTAATAACGGAGCTTTTGTTCTGCAACACCGTGACCACGGTAACGAAACAGGATGGGGTGAACCTGCCTATACTTCAAGCAGCATTGATGGATTAACTAATAGCGATCTGATTTATGTATTTTCTTGCAATTGCTTAACTGGTAAGTTTGATATTTCAGGTGAGTGTTTTGCTGAAAAATTCCATAGATATAAATATAATGGAGAGAACTCTGGCGCTCTGGGTATTATGGCTGCCACAGAGGTGTCATATTCATTTGTGAACGATACATACACATGGGGAATTTATGATAATATGTGGACTGATTTCATGCCTGATTATGGAACAACTCCTGAAAGTAGAGGAGCTCTACCTGGTTTTGCTACAGCTGCTGGAAAATACTTTTTGCAACAATCATCATGGCCGTATAACACTAACAATAAAGAGGTTACTTATTATTTGTTCCACCATCATGGTGATGCATTTATGACTTTGTATACAGAAGTGCCTGTTGTTAATAATGTAATACATGATAATATAGCTCTTAGCGGATTAGATTATTTCACAATTCAGGCTAATGAAGGTTCATTAATTTGCTTAACTGTTGGTGAAACCGTAATCGGTATTTCTGAAGGAACTGGTGAACCACAAGATATTCCAATTGCTCTACAAGAGCCAGGAACTCTTATTGATATCGTAGTAACTCTTCAGAATAACTACAGATATGAAAATACTGTTGAGGTAATTCCACCAGATGGTCCATATTGCATGTATGCTGATCATGTATTGATCGATGCAGGTGGAAATAATAATGGTACTGCTGAATTTGATGAAGAGGTTTATTATACACTTACAATGAAAAACCTAGGTAGTGAAGATGCAATTAATGTAGATGTTACTCTTTCGACTGATGAGTACGCTACTTTTATTGATAATTCAGAAATCTATGATACTATTGTAATACAAGGGTTTGAGACACGTGAAAATGCTTATCAAATTCATATTAGTGATGGAATTCCTGATCAACATGTTCTTAATTTCGAAGTTCTTGCTACTGATGCCGATGACTCAACATGGACAAGTAATTTTCAAACTGTTGTATTTGCCCCTACAATTTCCCCTGATGTATTATTAATTGATGATTCACAGAGTGGTAATAATAACGGAATGCTTGATCCTGGTGAAATAGCTGATATGAGAGTGAAAGTTAGAAATACCGGACATTGTAATATTAGTAATGTAATCTGCAATCTAACACCATATAACCCTTATATAACAGTAAATTCTGGCGAACAAACTATTGAAGCACTTGGTCTATTTGGAGCTTCATATGCAGTATTTAATGTAACGGTTGCTGATGATGCACCTAATGCAATTATTGCTGAAATGCTATTTAATGCTTCTGCTGCTGGTTATTCAGTTAATGAAACATATTATCCAAAGATTGGAATTTTTGTTGAAGATTGGGAAACTGGAAATTTTGATAAATATGATTGGAAGCAAGATGGAGATGAGCCATGGGAAGTAATCGACTTATATCCTTTTGAAGGAATATATCATGCTCGTTCTGGAGTAATGGGTGACAACAAAACTTCAGAATTGAAAATTACATATGAGGTACTATCATCATCCGACAGTATTAAGTTCTATAAAAAGATATCAAGTGAACCGGATTTCGATGAACTGAAATTTTATATCGATAATACAGAAGTTGCATCATGGTCTGGTGCCGAAAGCTGGACTCATGAGAAATTCCCTGTGACATCAGGTAATCATACTTTTAGATGGGTTTATGCTAAGGACTTTGGCGGAATAGTTGGTGCCGATTGTGCATGGCTTGACTATATTGAGTTACCAACAATGCTTGTAACAACTTTGTTTGCTGGTCCTGATGATGATAACTGCGAAAACGCTCCTTATCAATGTATTGGAACTGCAACAAATCAAGCATCTGTACTTTGGTTAACATCTGGAGATGGGTCATTTGATTTTGAAAACATTTTGCAACCGCAATATACACCAGGTACCCAAGATATTGAAAATGGTGATGTTGTTCTTACTCTTACAATTGTAGATGTTGTTGGAGATTCATATGAGGATGAAATGACATTATCACTTATTGGAGCTCCTAATGTACCTGAGGTACCAATGGGTCCAGAATATGTTGATGTATATCAGATTTTTGAAACTGAATACTCTGTTAACAAGGTTGCAGGTGGACCGATTGGCTATAATTGGACTATTACTCCTGAAGAGGCTGGTACAATTATTAGTGCTGATACTTTTGCTGTTGTTCAATGGAATACATCTTATATGGGTGAAGCATTGTTATCGGTTCAATCAAGTAATAGTTGCGGAGATAGTGATTTCTCAGAAGAGCTAATTATTATAGTTGACAATACGGTTGGTATTAGCAATGATATAACAACTGCTATTAATATCAATATTGTTCCTAACCCAAATAATGGGGTGTTTAAATTGGAAATCAGTTCTGATAATGATAACCCGATTACAATTTCAATGGTTAATTACCTTGGTTTGGAAGTATTTATTAAAGAAGATGTAATTGCCAATAATGGATATACATATTATATGGAAGACAAAAATCTATCTTCTGGTATCTATATTGTTAATGTACAACAGGGGGAACTTAGCTTCTCTCGTAAAGTGTTAATTGGTAGATAACAACAATTAACTATTGAAAAAGCCTGGAGATATTATTGTCTTCGGGCTTTTCTTATTTTATACCATAACCAACCAAATACACTATTTTTGTGTCTGAGAATTATAAAATAGCATTAGATGAAAATTTATTTATATATCACCTTATTACTTGTTTTATTACCAGGCATTTCTGCTGTAGGTCAGTCAAATTACGACTCAAACTTTGCTGAGGGCGAAATTATGGTGCAGTTAAATAGCGAAGATGAATTAACATCAATCCTTGATGACTATAATTTGGAATTAAAACATGTTGTTTCAAAACGTTTTAATATATACTTGCTTGATTTTGATGGATCTAGATTTTCAAACCAATCAATGATAACTACTTTGCAAGCTAATAAGTCGGTTATTAATGTTCAAAACAATCATAGCATTACTTTGCGGGAATCTGATGAAATATTTCCCAATGACTCTCTTTTGGAAAATCAATGGGCAATCTATAATTATGGCCAGGGAAGTGGTTATTTAGGTGCTGATATCGATGCAAGATATGCATGGGATATTACAACAGGTGGATTAACTGCATTAGGAGATACTATTGTGGTTGCGATTCTGGATGGTGGTAGTGATTTAGATCATGAAGATCTGAATTTTTGGAAGAATCATCAGGAGATTCCAGATAATGATATTGATGACGATAACAATGGTTATGTTGATGATTATGATGGATGGAATGCCTACAGTCATAATGGTGAAATTCCTGATAATGTTCATGGTGTTCATGTTGGAGGAACTGCCGGAGCAATTGGTAATAATGAAGTAGGCGTGGCAGGTGTAAACTGGAATGTAAAAACTCTTCCTATTGCCGGTGAATCCAGTTATGAATCAATAGTTGTGGAGGCATTATCATATATCTATGTGGTAAGAGAAAGATATGATCAGACAAATGGTGCTGAAGGTGCTTTTGTTGTTGCTCAAAATAATTCGTTTGGAGTTGATAAGGGGCAGCCAGACCAGTTTCCTATTTGGGAAGCAATGTATGATTCATTGGGATCATTGGGAATACTAAGTATGGGAGCCACAGCTAATAGAAATTGGGATATTGACAGTGTTGGTGATGTACCAACAGCATTTACTACGGATTTTATGATATCTGTAACAAATACAACAAATAGAGATGAACAAAATCCTTCGTCAGGATATGGCATAACAACAATTGACCTTGGAGCCCCGGGTACAATGATATGGTCGCTTGGACTTAATAATACATACCGAAGTAGTACTGGTACTTCCATGGCCACACCACATGTAACAGGTGCCGTAGCATTGCTGATGGCTGCTGCTGACTCAGCTTTTATTGCTGAGTACAAACTAGATCCAGCGAGTGGAGCCCTAAAAATAAAAGAGTACATACTAGGGGGTACAGATTCTCTAACTGCTCTTGATGGACGAACAGTCACTGGTGGAAGACTAAATCTGTTTAACTCTTTAAATCTTATGCTATTGGTGCCAAGCTTATCTACCAATATGGATTCGTTAACTGTGGAGATGCCCCTAAACTATACGCAAGAAGAGGAACTTATTATTAGCAATTTCGGAGGTGACACTCTAGTATATTCAATTGATATAGAGGATCAACCCGGTTGGATATCCTTATCTCAAATGGAGGGAGTAATACCTGAAGGCGAGTCCGATACAATTTTAATTTTGCTTTCTACTTTGGATATCGATAGTGGTGATTATTCTTGTATCATCAATATTTCAGGTGAAGATGTGGATACAAAATTATTGCCTGTTAGATTATTAGCATATGATGATACCAGTATTCCAGAGGTGGTGAGTGTATCAGATGTATTAGTTTTTCCAAATCCTTTTACTACATCCGTTAATTTTCAATATACGGCATCAACGAATGGTATATCTGAAATTGAAATATTCGATCTTAACGGTAGATCTGTTTTTAAAGAAAATAAAACAGTTTTCATGGGGATAATTGAGTATTATTGGGAAGACAAGATAGGGGAAAATAATCTATTCTATTTCAAGATATCTCATAATGATCAGGTAGTTTCCATTGGAAAGATAATTAGGAAATAATATGGGAGTTTCATTTTTGTATTATCAAACATGAACTTATAGATCAAATGAGTGATATTTTTGCAATTTCCTAATCGCAATCGATTTCTATTTTATATAATCCACAAGAAAATTTAGGGTAGTTAATATGAAAATATGCCTAAGATGGATATTTTAGGATATTCGCGCAATGTAGTAATTTGTGTTTAATTAACAATGACTTATAGCCTGAAATCATCTTTTTTTAGCCTTATTTTTATTCAATAAAAATACCATTAAAATAGCTGTGAATTAAATAACAGGAACATTATGATTACTAAATTTGCTAGGTATTAAAAACCAAAAAAATGGATAAGTTATTTAGAAAAGATGCTTTTAATTACCATGCATTAGGGCGTCCTGGAAAAATCGAAGTTGTTCCTACAAAACCCTACCAAACCCAACGCGACTTGTCGCTAGCATATACCCCGGGAGTTGCAGACCCATGTCTGGCAATTCATGACAACATCGATGATGTATACAAGTACACAGCTAAGGGAAACCTTGTTGCAGTAATTTCAAATGGTACAGCTGTACTTGGATTAGGTGATATTGGTCCAGAAGCCAGTAAGCCTGTTATGGAAGGCAAAGGACTACTTTTTAAAATATTTGCTGACATAGATGTATTTGATATTGAAGTTAATGAAAAAGATATCGATAAGTTTATAACCGTAGTTAAGGCGATTGCCCCCACTTTTGGAGGTATTAATCTTGAAGATATTAAAGCACCTGAGTGCTTTGAAATAGAAAAAAGACTTAAAGAGGAGCTTGATATTCCAATTATGCACGACGACCAGCACGGTACTGCAATAATAACTTCCGCAGGACTTTTAAATGCACTTGAAATTGTTGGAAAGAAAATAGAGGATATTAAAATTGTTGTAAATGGAGCTGGTGCAGCATCTGTTTCATGTACAAAGTTATACATTGCTTTGGGAGCCAAGCGTGAAAATATTATTATGCTTGACAGTAAGGGAGTTCTGCATAAGGATCGTACTGACATGAATCCAACAAAATCTGAATTCGCAACAGAGCTTCCCATACATACTTTGAAAGAAGCTTTAGTTGGAGCTGATATGTTTCTTGGATTGTCGGTTGCTGGAGTTATGAAGAAGGAAATGCTATTATCTATGGCATCCAAACCTATTGTATTTGCACTGGCAAATCCGACACCTGAAATCTCATATGATGAAGCTACTTCAACTCGTGATGATGTACTAATGGCCACAGGACGATCTGATTTTCCAAATCAAATAAATAATGTATTGGGTTTCCCATTTATTTTCAGAGGAGCCATGGATGTTAGAGCTACTGAAATAAATGATGAGATGAAACTAGCTGCCTCCAAAGCACTGGCTCAGCTGGCTAAAGAACCCATCCCAGAAGAAGTCAACATTGCTTTTAAGATTCAGAATCTAACATTTGGTTATGAGTACATTATTCCAAAGCCTACTGATCCTAGATTAATAGAACGCGTTGCACCTGCAGTTGCCATGGCAGCGATGAAAACTGGTGTAGCAAAACTACCAATCAGAGACTGGGATCAATATATAGAAGAGCTTACAAGTAGAATGGGATTATCGAATAAATTGATAATGCAAATGCGTCATGCATGCAAGCGTGAGCCAAAAAGAGTGGTACTTGCTGATGCTCAGCAATATGAAATGCTAAAGGCAGCTGAAATTGTGCATAATGATGGTCTTGCTGTTCCAATTCTTGTGGGTAACGAAAAGGTTATTAGGAAATTAATAAAAGATCATGAACTTGAACTGAACGGTGTCGAGATTATTGATAATAAAGCTGAAAATGAAAGACCAAGAAGAAAAGAATTTGCAAATATCTTACTGGAAAAGCAGCAAAGAAATGGTATGACTCCGATTTCAGCAATGGATGCGATGTCGCATAGGAATTATTTTGCACCAATGCTTGTGGAAACAGGATATGCAGATGCTGTACTTTCAGGACTAACAAGAAATTATCCTGATTCAATTACTCCATTCTTGCAAATTATTGGCAAGAAGGAAAGTAGCAGAATTGTATCAGGGATGTATATTGTAAATACAAAAGATGGTCCTTTATTCTTGGCTGACTGTACGGTAAATAAAACAGTATGTGAAAATGATCTTGTTGATATTACACTTCTTGCAGCTGAAGAAATCAGGAAATTTAAAATAGAACCTCGAATAGCTATGCTTTCATATTCGAATTTTGGTTCAATTAAAAGTAAAGGTCCAGATTGTCAGCGAAAAGCGGTACAAATATTACATGAAAAATATCCCGACTTAATTGTTGATGGTGAAATGCAGGCTTCTGTTGCACTTGATCCTGAACTAATGAACAAAAATTATCCATTTTCAAAACTCAACAATAAGAAACCTAATACTTTAATATTCCCAAATCTTGCAGCAGCAAATATTTCTCAAAAATTATTGCAGGAAACTGGTGAGTTAGAAGCAATTGGGCCAATATTAACAGGAATGAAGAAATCAGCCCATGTGTTAAGAATGGGAAGTAGTGTTAAAGAAATCGTGAATATGATCATGGTTGCCGGTATGAATGCCGAGTAGAAGAGGTGTTTATAGTATAGGGAATAAGGGTTGTGAGTTAGTCAGAATTAATACAAGGTTAAGTTGACAGGTCTTATACCCTATACCTATTATCTTTATTGCCTGGTACTCAAAAACAATTTTTCAATTTCCAATGTAACTTGATAGGAAATTACTACTTTTGCAATCCGTTATTAAAAAATGCCCAAGTGGCGGAATTGGTAGACGCGCTGGTCTCAAAAACCAGTTCCTTCCAAGGAGTGCCGGTTCGATCCCGGCCTTGGGTACATGGCTAATTACTAAGCCTCTACGCTAATTTATTGGTGTAGAGGCTTTTTTATTTTC
>CALCGQ010000106.1 GCA_937901015.1 uncultured Bacteroidota bacterium
AAGATGATTCTATGTTTATCAAGTTGCCAGTTTTTGAGAATCGACTGGTTAAATATAGCAATACTCTTCAGCGGTTTATAGATAGTGATGAGCAGCCAAGTATTGATTTTACATTGAATATGAATGCTGGTCACTATTTACAAGACGGTCTACATCCAAACGAAAAGGGTCATGAGGTTATGGCTGATAACGCAAGGAAACAATTAGTTAGGATTTTCACAAAAGGCACTCTATAGTAGACTAAAGATAATCACATTACAGATTCTAAAATAGAAACCCCTAATTAATACTTATTTTATTCAAAACCCTGAACTCATAACCCAGAACCCAGAACCCAGAACCCAGAACCCTACCCTAACCTTTCTTAGTCCAAGCACCAAGAATAAATCCATTTATTGTAAATCCAACCATTGAGAATCCTCCATGAATCCATGCAAGTCCGTATGGAGCCTGTCCAAACATATTATTTACCATCATTGTGAGAAAAATGAATATAAAAGCAATCTCTAATCCAAGCAATGCGCCTTTAAATCCTGAATCAATTCCAATTTTGGAAAATAGCCAAGCAAGCAAATACATTGATGCTACACTCGATACTACATTACTGATCCAAATACCTATGGCACCATCCATATTTTCGGCATCTGCCATAGTAAGTCCAACATACTCCATCCACTGCTCTCCGAAAAGTGGTCCATACCAAACAAAACCCAAAGCAAAAAGTACTACTACGCCAACCCATACGGCAGCATGATTGATTTTAAAATTTTCCATTTTAGTGATTTTTAGTTGATTAGTGTGTTCAAAAATAGCTCATACTTATGTAATTACCAAATTATTTGTAAGTGTTCTAAATAGGAAGATTGTTATTATTCACGCAGAGAGAGCAGATGAATCGCTAAGTTTGCCAAAGAAATTTGTATAAGAATTACTACTTTTACAACTAATAAACCCAAAATTTACTGCTATGCATGAGAATGAAATATCATACAGCATAATAGGTGCTGCTATAAATCTTCACAAAACAATAGGGCCGGGATTACTCGAATCTGCTTATGAAAATGCTTTGGCCTTTGATCTAAGAGAAATAGGACTTGATGTAAAACAACAGGTTCCAATGCCGTTTATTTATAAAGGAGTAAATCAGGATGTTGGTTATAGAATAGATCTACTTATCGAAAACAAAGTAATTATTGAAATTAAATCTCTTGATAATCTAGCTCCTGTTCATTACGCACAAACACTAACATATTTGAGGTTATCAGGTTTAAAACTTGCATTGCTGATTAACTTTAATAAGAAGTACTTAAAGGAAAATATTCATCGGATAGTGAATAAATTATGATTGTGAAATGTATTTTCACGCAAAGAGCGCAAAGTTTATACGCAAAGAATATGCAAAGATAAATCCTGAAACAAATAATTCTCTGCGACCTTAGCGTTTCATCTGCGATCTCTGCGTGAAAATAAATAACTTTGCCCCATGGCAAAAGCAAAAACCCTATACTTCTGCAATAACTGCGGGCACCAGTCCGGAAAGTGGATTGGGAAGTGCCCTTCATGCGGTGAATGGAATTCATTTCAAGAAGAGGTTATCTCAAAACCAACTAATAAGGATGCAGGCAATATCGATCTCATTAAGTCAGTTCCAACAGCAGTTCAGGATATTAGCTCGGGAAATGAAAAAAGAATAAACACCAAAAGCGTTGAGTTAAATCGTGTACTTGGAGGAGGATTGGTTCTTGGTTCAGTAGTGCTTATTGGCGGCGAACCTGGAATCGGCAAGTCTACTTTACTTCTACAGGTTGCCCTGAATATGGAAGGAAAAAGAATTCTCTACATTTCCGGTGAAGAAAGTCAACAACAAATAAAAATGCGAGCCGACAGAATAGGGATTCGTAATACAGAATGCTACCTACTCAACGAAACTTTCACTGACTCAATTTTCAAACATTGCAAAAAAGTTGAACCCGATCTTGTTGTTATCGACTCAATACAAACACTCCATACCGATATTATTGATTCATCACCTGGCAGCATAAGCCAGATTCGTGAAACAGCCTCACAACTTCAACGATATGCCAAATCATCAAACATTCCCGTTCTACTCATAGGTCACATAACTAAGGATGGAAATCTGGCAGGACCAAAAGTGCTGGAACATATGGTGGATACAGTTCTTCAGTTTGAAGGCGACAGACATTATGGTTTTAGAATACTAAGATCCGTTAAAAACCGCTTTGGATCAACATCAGAACTTGGGATTTATGAGATGCAATCAAACGGACTTAGGGAAGTCTTAAATCCAAGTGAAATACTACTATCAAACCGGGAAGAAACAGCCAGTGGTGTAGCAATTGCTGCCATGGTTGAAGGGCAACGCCCATTGTTAATTGAAACTCAGGCTCTGATAAGCACTGCCGCTTTTGGAACACCTCAACGCTCTTCAACAGGATTCGACTTACGAAGATTAAATATGCTGCTTGCAGTTCTTGAAAAAAGAAGTGGTTTTAGAATAAGCTCAAAAGATGTTTTTCTAAATATCGCTGGTGGACTTAAAGTAGATGACCCTGCAATAGATATTGCTGTTGCTGCTGCAATTATTTCATCTTTGGAAGACGTGGATATCCCGCCAAATATCTGCTTTGCGGGAGAAATAGGCCTTTCCGGAGAAATAAGAACAGTATCTCATGTTGAAAACCGTATCAGTGAAGCAGAAAAACTGGGGTTTGAAAAAATTGTTCTGAGTAAATATAGCCTCAAAAACATTAGTAATAAAAATTACAAAATTGAGATAATTCCAGTAAGGAAAGTAAAAGACTTGGTTGAAGTGTTATTGTAGACTCAATGAGTGAATGATTGAATTTGAAGATTCTTAACATCAATTACAACCTCCTTCATCAATACTAAATTTGTACATTTGTTTTCCAATCATTATTATTAATGGACATATTACAAGTTAAAGAAGCCGTTTCGAAAATTGCTGATCAGCTTATAGAGATCAGAAGACAATTACATACGAATCCTGAGTTGAGTTTTCATGAAGAAAAAACAGCGACATATATTTCAAAATTACTTGCTGATTGGCATATTCCGCACAATACCAACATTGGAGGCTATGGAATTGTTGGTGTAATAGAAGGTAAGAATCCGGGTTCAAAGATTATTGCATTGCGTGCCGATATGGATGCTCTGCCGATTACTGAACAAAACAATGTGGATTATTGCTCAACCAATGATGGAGTCATGCATGCTTGTGGTCATGATGTTCATATGACATGCTTGTTGGGTGCAGTTAAGATATTATCTGAAAATAAGGATTCATTTGAAGGGGCTATAAAGTTTATTTTTCAACCAGCTGAGGAATCACTTCCAGGAGGTGCCATCAAGATGATTGAAGATGGTGTTCTGGAAAATCCTGCTCCTGAATTAATTATCGGACAACATGTTTTTCCGGAATTGGAGGTTGGGACAGTTGGAGTAAAAGCGGGTGTGTATATGGCCTCATCTGATGAGGTTAATCTAACTATCAAAGGAAGAGGAGGACATGCAGCAATACCATCCAGTTTTGACGATACTATCCTTTCAGCTTCAGAAATAATTGTAAAAGTTAAGGAAGCCGTAAATGAACACTCCCCTGAAGGTTTTCCAACAGTGCTTTCATTTGGAAAGATAATTGCCGATGGGGCATTCAATGTTATTCCTTCTGAAGTAAAAGTGATAGGTACATTTAGAACTTTCGATGAACAATGGAGAAAGAAGGTGCATGGTTTAATATCAGGTATTTCTGAAGAAGTAGCCAAAAAACATAATACTACTTGCGATGTATTCATAAACAGCGGTTATCCAGTACTTGTTAATGATGATAATCTAACATTGGAATTCAAAAATGCTGCAGCAGAATTTATTGGAAAAGAAAATGTTAACGAACTGGAAGTTCGCACTACCGTTGAAGATTTTGCCAGATATACTCAAATAATTCCAGGATGTTTCTATCGACTGGGAATTGCCAATAAAGAAAAAGGAATAACATCAAACTTACATTCACCTACTTTCAATGTAGATGAAAAAAGCATCGAAATAGGAACAGGTTTGATGATTTGGAATGCGTTAAAAATGGTGAATAATGAGTAGTGAATGGTGAATAGAAAAAAGAACATTTTAACAATGACAACTCCGATAACCATGACAACCAAGATAACAATAACAACCCCACATCACAATTCACTAACATGATCGTAAACGACAAACTATATCAAACAGTATGGATTGAAGGAACATCAGTTTTTATGATTCAGCAAAATCAACTTCCTTTCAATTTTGAAATCCATGAATGTAAGACCTACTTCGATACCTGTATGGCAATAACTGACATGACCATTCGAGGTGCAGGAGCCATTGGCGCCGCTGCCGGTTATGCTATGGCACAGGCATTTCTGCAATTTCGAGGCAATGATAAGGCTGTAAAGGTTCGTGAAGCACGTCAGGATATTGAGAATACCAGACCAACCGCTCGAAACTTGTTTTATGCAGTTGAAAAGGTTTATCACGCCGGTTTGATTAGTGCTGAAAGTGCTGTAGTGGAAGCACAAAAGATTGCTCAAAAGGATAGTGCTGATTCTAAAAGAATTGGTGAACTTGGTAGCGATCTTTTCAAAAAAAGAGCGAATATATTAACACATTGTAATGCTGGCTGGCTAGCATTTGTGGACTACGGAACAGCACTGGCACCAATTTATCTTGCAGCAAAACAGGGAAAAGACGTTTTTGTTTATGTTGATGAAACTCGGCCCAGAAATCAAGGAGGAAAATTAACAGCATGGGAGCTGCATAATAATCATATACCCCATGTTATTATACCTGATAATGCAGCTGCTACTCTAATGTCTCAGGGAAAGATTGACCTTGTGATTGTAGGTGCTGACCGAATTGCAGCAAATGGTGATGTAGCCAATAAGATTGGTACATTGGGAAGGGCAATTTTGGCAAATGAGTACAATATCCCATTTTATGTTGCTGCACCAACATCTACCGTTGATATTGAGTGTGCTACTGGAAAAGAAATACCAATTGAAGAAAGAGATCAGGAAGAAATACTATATCAATCTGGCATTGACAGAAACGGTAATCCTGTCCAAGTATTGGTCTGTTCCCCCGGATCAAAAGCACTAAACCTTGCCTTTGATGTTACTCCTGCAAAATATATAACCGGGATTATCACTGAAAAAGGGATAATAAAAGCGCATCATCAATCCATTAAAAAGCTAATGGAAGAAAATCAGGATAGTTAATGGAATATACCTACAAATACCCTCGTCCTGCTGTTACTGTTGATATAATAATTATTAAAAACCCTTGTGAAGATCCGGAAATGCTATTAATTCAACGGCTTAATCCTCCTTATAAAGATCAATGGGCACTTCCAGGTGGTTTTGTTGATATGGATGAAACTTGTGAAGAAGCAGCCCATCGTGAGCTAATGGAAGAAACCGGATTGGACAATATTATTCTACAACAGTTCAAAACTTATAGTGGTGTTAATCGTGATCCCAGAGGTAGGACAATATCCATAGTTTATAGCGGTATTGCCAGAAATGATGTAACCCCAAAAGCAGGAGATGATGCAAAAAGCACTCGTTGGTTTAAATTCAGTAATCTCCCTGATTTAGCATTCGACCATGATAAAATAATATCAGAATTTAGAGAAAATCATTAATTTTATGCTAATCAAAAACACATAATAATATATTACCCTATTGAGATATAAAACACAACCTAAAATTATGAAAAGCATTTTTAGATTATTACCACTACTCGTATTACTAATTGGCCTTCAGTCTATTGTGGCCCAAGAATATATAAACATGAGTGTGGATACAAAGGATATTCCCATCCGAGAATTGCGTCGTAATGCAATAACTGGCAATATCGGGTGGAATGGTATAACAGGTTTTGGTGTAACATATAATCATTTCCTCACAAAACAACTGGAAACCGATTTTGGTATTGGGCTTGCATCCACAGGATTTAAACTTGGTGGCAGATTAAGCTATCTATTTATCCCAAAAAACTTCTCTCCTTTTGTTTCAGGAGGGTTTATGTATGGATTGGGATTTGGAAATACGGAAATAGAAGATGCCAACAATGGTAACTTCTTTTATACAATAGGACCTTCACCATTTGCTCAAATATGCGGAGGAATTGAATACATGGCTAATGGGGGATTTCTATTAAGGGCAAATTTGGGTTATGCCATTCTGCTAAAAGAAACAAATTACGCAATTACAAAAGGTGTTCCCACATCTGAAGAACTAAGAATAATGGATGCAGCCCTTGGAAGTGGAATCGTTATTGAGTTCTCCATTGGTTTTGCTTTCGGTAATGGAAAATAGGTATTAGTAATTAAACTTTATTGAAATGAAAAAAATATCGATTGAAATAAAATGGGCATTGATTTTTGTGGGAATGATGTTACTTTGGATGTGGATTGAGAAACTTGTTGGTTTACACGATACACACATTGATAAACATGCTATCTTTACTAATATCGTTGCCATACCAGCTATCCTAATCTTTGCACTTGCTCTTTTTGATAAACGTAATAATTACTACGGTGGATATATGACGTATTTGCAAGGATTTATAAGTGGCTTAATTATTACCATGATAGTAACAATTATTACTCCACTATCACAAATTATAACATCTGAGATAATAACTCCTGATTATTTTAATAATGCAATTGAATATACTGTTTCTCTAGGTGAGATGAGTAGAGTAAAAGCTGAAGAATATTTTAATCTTAATAGTTATATGATTCAAGCTACCATTGGTGCATTTTTCATGGGAATAGTAACATCTTCAATTGTGGCTATATTTACTCGTAAAAAAGCTGTTACGAGTTCTTGATTTTAGTTTCAATAGAGGTTGTGGAATAACCTGGTAAAAAGTCAATTGTTTTAATGGCTCCACCTTTTGCCATTACGATATCATATCCTACAATATCTTCAGGTTTATAATCTGCTCCTTTAACAAGAATATCAGGTTGAACCTTTTTGATAAGATTAAATGGTGTATCTTCTTCAAATAATACTACGGCATCTATAAACTCAAGTGATGCAATTATTGTTGATCGTGATTTTTCATCTGTAATTGGTCTAATACTACCTTTCCCAAGACGTTTTGCAGATGAATCTGTATTTATCCCAACCACAAGTATATCCCCTTCATCCTTTGCCTTACTTAAGTAATCAATATGGCCAAGATGTAATAAATCAAAAACACCGTTTGTAAAAACAATCATTCTTTGATTATCATTCCATTGCTTAAGTTTTAACTCCAGCGATGATGAATCAAGAATCTTTGATGATATTGATGATAAACTACTCATTTAATGCTTTTGTATTTTTTGTGAGAAAAACCATATAAAAGTACGATAAACTTCCAACAATTACATTTAGAAGGGTCTGTCCGCCATGTGTAATAGCAGCAAATGATCCGGCCGCATTACCTCCAATGCCGAATAACTCAACAAGTACAGCTTTAACAATAAAATGATAGGCACCAATTCCACCAGGTACTGGAGCTACAATTCCAAGACTGCCAATTGCAAGTATGGTTAAGGCATCCACAAAAGTGAGCTGACTTGTTTCTGGTAACATAAATACAGGGAAGTATACCATTGCTGCATAAAACAACCAAATAAGAATAGTATAAATCAGAAACCTCCACTTATGACGAAGGTTCTTTATTGTCTTAATACCTTCGAGCAACCCATCTAAAAAACCTCTAACCTTTGCATAAAAGGGAAGTGTTTTGATTTTATCTTTAAAAGATCTTACAATAAAAACCAATGCAAGCATTGCAATGATAATACTTCCAAAGAATATTAATAGGCTTTGAGAATTTGAAAAAAGATTCTCGAAAAAGGGGCCAAATGTTACACTTAGGAAACTCCCAAGCGACTTAAGTTGAAATATTATCACAAGAAAAATAATTACCATCAGAGTAATAAGATCAAATATCCTCTCCGATATTACCGTACCAAATAATGTATTAAATGGGATTTTTTCTTTCTTTGATAGTACACCACATCTCACAAATTCTCCCATCCTCGGCACTGCTGTATTAGCTAAGTAGCCAATCATAACAGCATAAAAGGTTGTACTTACCTTAGTTTTATAATCAAGTGAATTTATTAGAAGGTTCCATCTCAATGCCCTGAAGATATGAGATCCAACGGCAAAAACCAAAGCAACAATCAGCCAATAATAATTGGCAGCTACAATGTCGAGCCATACCTCTTGCATGTCAAGCTTACGGAAACTCAGCCAAAGCAATAATATACCGATTCCAAGGAATAGTAAATACTGGAGAATAGTAAATATCCTCTTTTTTTGAATGGGCGCCAATATCCTAGATTATGCGATTATTTTCATCGGGGAAGAGAATTGAAGGCTTAAATGATTTGGCCTCTTCAAAATCCATACTTGCATATGATACAATAATTACCAAATCGTTGACAGCAACTTTTCTTGCTGCTGCTCCATTCAGAGAGATTGTTCCTGATCCTCGCTCACCTTTTATAACATAAGTAGACAAGCGCTCTCCGTTGGTAATATTATAGATACTAACCTTTTCGTTTTCAATTAAATTAGCAGCATCCATCAAATCCTCATCAATTGCAATACTACCAATATAGTTAAGATCAGCCTGAGTAACAGCAGCTCTATGAATTTTTGATTTTAATACCTGAATATTCATTATTAATGTAATAGTTACTGGTAAATTCGCTGCAAAATTATTAAATAATTCGAATATTGTCGATTAATCTCACTTTCCCAAGGTTAACAGCAATAAATCCCAATGTTCCAATATCCTTTTTCAAGGAAGTTATTGGCTGTAAATCAACATCATCAGCCAGCTCAAAATATTCCACATCGAACTCTTCACGATCGCTAAACTGATTTATAACAAATTGCTTTATACGGTTCGCACAAAGGAACTCACTATTCTCTTTTGCCTCTTGAAGAACTTCGAATATATATGGAGCAGATTTTCTTTCTTCTTTTGTTAATCGCTCATTTCTAGAACTCATGGCAAGACCATCATTCTCCCTAACGATTGAACAGGGAACAACTTCTACAGGAATTGACTCCATTGAAACAAGTTTTTTTATGATAGCCAATTGCTGATAGTCCTTTTCTCCAAAATAAGCCCTATTTGGTATACAAATATCGAATAACTTACTTACAACAACTCCTACACCATTAAAATGTCCTGGTCGTGAAGCACCCTCCATAACATTCTCAAGATTACCAAATTCATACTTCTTTGTAACCTCTTCAGGGTACATCTCTTCCACCTCAGGGAGAAAAAGTATATCACAGTTTACACTTTCCAGTAGCTTTTTGTCAGTTTCAACATCTCTGGGATATTTAAGCAGGTCTTCAGGATTATTGAACTGAATTGGATTAACAAATATACTTACAACTAATAAGTCATTTTCATTCTTAGCACGTCGCATTAACTCCAAATGACCCTCATGAAGGGCTCCCATTGTTGGCACAAAGCCAACAGTTAAGCCTTGATCTCTTTTAGTCTGTAAATAATCTCTGGTATCGGTAATTTTAGAAAAGGTCTTCATTTATTAAGCATTTTGGAAAACATATTATTTAATAATCTTCCAAAGATCATGCTCAAGGGTTTTCTTTGGAGTTTCAATTATTCGACCTACCTCCTTATCATCCTTGTAAATGATAAATGTTGGTACTTTTTCTATATTCATCTTGCTGATATCAACTAGCACAGCTTCTTTCCTTTTATCAACAGCAATTACCTTAACCCTTTTATCGTTATATCCGGCTTCATTAATTACTCTGTAAAAATGGGGAACTTCTCGTTTGCTATCTATACACCAGGTACCAAGTACGATTGTAATTTCATAATCATTCAGTTTATTCTGAAGTTTAGAAATAATGCCCTGTGATGGTTTATATATATCATACTGACTATCAAAATAAGCACCGTATTCACCTTTTTGCAATCCTTCTTTATCACAATACCCCATCAACATACTAGTTTTTGTTTTTGGGTCAAGAACGGAACTATTCATCTGGCCAATGGCCTGGTATCCAAACAGTATTACTAGTGAAATTATTATTAGTCTTGCTCTCATATTATTAGTTTTAATCTACAAAATTAGGTCAAAATCTAATAACGAGCCTATAATAACAATATTATAACAACGAAAACTTTATTGGTAGGTTAAATGAAACCCTTACAGCTCGTCCATTTTGAAGACCTGGATTCCACCTTGGCATTAAATTCACTACCCGAAGGGCCTCTTCATCGCAACCACTTCCTATTCCACGAAGCAATGTGATATTTGTAATTGAACCATCCTTTTCAACAATAAACTCTAAATAAACTGTTCCTGATCTATTTAGTTGTTTTGCAATTTCAGGATACACTATGTTGCTTTTTAGAAATTGTAACATTGCAGCATACCCACCAACAAACTCTGGCATTATGCTCGGAATTTTAATAATAAGGTCAGGCTCCTCAATTTCTGGCTCGGGTTCAATTACCGGCTCCCAATTCTTAGCTTCCTTACTTTGATCATCGTATGCGTCAATATCAACATCTTCAGGATCAAAATCATCTTTTGTATCATCAATATTGATTTTAACAACTATTTTAGGTGGTTCTTTTTTAGGTTCATCATGCTTTGTCGGTTCAATCATCTCTACTGGTGTGTTATCCACTCCATCACCAAAATCATCTATCTCATAATGATACCCATAGGACTTGTATTCAAAAGCATACAACACACTTAGTAGTGCAATTATCATCCCAACCTGAAAGAAAATAAGCTTGTAACCCTCAGGATTTTTTCTTCTATTTTTCATTTTTTCCATAGCAGTAATTTTTTTAGAATATTAATATTTAATCCGCGGTTAATCGAAAAAAACCAACAACTATGCCATTAAATTTTTAAAGCAAATAATTCCTTATTTTTGAATTATTAACTACTTGCATTTTGACTGAAGAATTATACCGATACAATGAGCCATCGAAAAGTGATTACGAGTCACTTTCCAAAAATGAGCTGGAACACAGGTTACATACTTTTATATTAAATCTTCTTGAAAATGATTTTGAGAAATTATGTAATATGATTTATCGCCATGATGTAGATGAATCGAAATTTAGCAATGCCTTGGGGCTTCCCAGTATCGAAGATCAAGCATGGAAAATTACTCATTTGGTGATTGACAGGGAGATGGAAAAGGTAAAAATGAGAGAAGCATATAAGAATTATAAAGAAGATCAAAATCGTAAAATATTAGAATAGAATGGATTGGAATAGTATAGCTTTTGCATTTGGATTAACACTATTCGCTGGTTTATCAACAGGTGTTGGTAGTGCCATTGCTTTTTTTGCAAAAAAAACGAATACAGCATTTCTTTCTGTTTCGTTGGGATTTTCAGCAGGTGTTATGATATATGTATCTTTCGTTGAGATATTTTTTAAAGCAAGAACGGAATTGGCATCTGAGTTGGGAGATACTCAGGGCTATTGGGTTACCACTGCAGCATTTTTTGGTGGGATACTGCTTATTGCCTTAATCGACAAGTTAATACCTTCTATGGAAAACCCTCATGAAATGCGTAAGGTGGAGGAAATGTCAGAAGGTATACCAAAGGATAAGTCGAAGTTAATGCGAATGGGACTCTTTACAGCACTAGCAATTGCTATTCATAACTTTCCTGAAGGGCTTGCAACATTTACTGCTGCATTAAATGATCCAACACTTGGTATTGCAATTGCAGTTGCCATTGCAATTCATAATATTCCCGAAGGTATAGCTGTTTCAATTCCCATTTATTATGCTACCGGAAGTAGAAAAAAGGCATTTTGGCTTTCCCTCGCTTCAGGGCTTGCTGAGCCAATTGGGGCACTAGTGGGGTTCTTGTTATTAATGCCATTTCTAACACCTGTTGTTTTTGGGATTCTATTTGCAAGTGTTGCGGGAATTATGGTGTTCATTTCACTTGATGAATTGCTTCCTGCAGCCGAGGAATATGGCGAACATCACCTTTCCATTTATGGATTAATTGCGGGCATGGGTGTTATGGCAATAAGCTTATTGATGTTTGCTTAAAAGAAGTTTAAAATCCTGTCAGCGTTTGAACGCTGACAGGATTAAATGTACTTTACTCTGCTATTGGAAGCATGGTAACTTCTACATTCTTACTTGTTGTGAATAATTTCTTTGCAAACTTCTGTAGTTTCTTAACTGTCATTCCTTCAACAATTTCGTCATAGTTTGCTTTATCAACAGTATTAAGATCATATTTGTCCATTGATACCAATGTTGATAGCCAGAATCTGTTTTCTTTCATATCTTCTTGACGAGTCTTAATGAAATACTCAATGGTTTTATGAACATCTA
>CALCGQ010000107.1 GCA_937901015.1 uncultured Bacteroidota bacterium
CTGTATTATCAGTACTTGTTTCAGCAGCTGCGTTTGCTTCAGCAGTTTCTTCATCAAGAATCTCTTCAGTTCTTAATTCAGCATTAGCTTCATCAAAATATTGGTAAAGATCAGAGAAATTATATGTTTCCCAGAATTCTAATTTAGCAGTTCCTTGTAAGAGTTTTCTCACACGGTTAGCATCTTTAATTCCTGGAAGCTCAATTGCAATACGACCAGTAGTAGCGAGTTTCTGAATATTTGGTTGTGCTACACCAAAACGGTCAATACGAGTACGTAAGATTTGGTATGATCTGTCGATTGCTTCGTTAGCTTCTTGATCAATAACGGCTAATACTTCTTCATTTGTTGAATTAGTAGTAATACCTTTATCTTTAAATTCATATAAGAAAATTGAAGCAAGGCGTGCGTTAGGATCAACTTCATTAAACGATTCACCGAATAATGAAACAAACCCTTGGCCGCTATTTTTTTGCTTCTCATAAGCCTTTGTCATTGCTTCTCTGAATACAGGATCCTGACTATTGCCTGATAAAGCATTTACAATGTCGCCAACCGATACCTCAAGAACAACGTTCATTCCTCCTTTGAGGTCCAAACCTAAGTTGATCTCTCTTTCTTTACAATCCTTAAAAGTGTAACCAGTTACAAGTATGTCATAAACTACAACATTAGCAATACTGTCGAGATAATAATTTTCCCTTGCTGTGGAAATTGAATCCATTAAATAGGTTTCCAGACCCTGATTTCCTTGTGCAAGTTTTTTAGCCTCATTAATGGCAACTTCATTATTTGCGTATTCTTTAGCTTTCTTCTCAACTCTGCTAGTTACAAAAGTGAAACTTAGTTGATATAGACAAACTAAGGCAAAAGCAATGGCAAAAAACTTGATAGCTCCTCTATTCTGCATTTGATCTTAATTATTAATTATTTACTTCAATTTTTTGAGCCTGCAAAAATAGAATAATATTTGAGAATTAGCAAATTGAATTTAATTAACTTTCGGCACTTTTTCATTTGTCATTATCAATCAATTATAGTTATATGAAACCATTGTTTTTGAATATTTTACTTATCCTAGCTTTATCCTCTTGTTATAACCCTGATTCTTCGCAATCTATTCGGGATTTAAATGGATTAGCTGGGGAATGGGAATCCTATGAAGGAGTCGTCTTTAATGAGAATTGGAGAGTAGTTAATAAGAGATTGTTGGAAGGAGAGGGGTTTAGCTTAAACGGCAGTGATACAGCATTCTTTGAGTCATTAAATATCAGTAAGGTTGGTGATTCAATTTATTATCAAGTTTTTTTTGGAGATGATCCGGGCTCAGTTGATTTTTTATTAATTGATGCTACAAAGAATAGCTGGACATTTATTAATCCAGATAATGAATTCCCACAAAAGATATACTACAAGCTTGAGAGTGATTCGATTCTAAATGTAACCGTATCAGATATGGAAGTAAATAAAAAGCAATTTTTTTATCTTAAAAAGATTAGGTAATTATATCCCTAACATTGTTTGAAACAATGTTAGGGATATAATTGAAAAACTAATACTTCTTTGTTAACCATTTCCATATAATGGCATAGCTAACCTTTTGTCCATACATTAGTATACCTGTTTTATAAATTTTACCTGCCATCCAAGTGGAGAAAATAAATGCTACAATAAGTATTCCCATTGATGTCCATATTTGCCACAGAGGAACACCAAAAGGTATTCGCATCATCATCGTTATGGGAGAGGTGAAAGGTATCATCGACATCCAAATTGCCAGTGAGCTATTGGGTTGATTGAGAATAACTCCAGAAAGTGCAATTGCAAAAACTAAAGGAATCGAAACAGGAAGCATAAATTGCTGACTGTCTGTATCATGGTCAATGGCGCCACCAATTGCTGCAAATAGTGATGAATATAGAAGGTATCCGCCAAGGAAATAAAATATAAAACTGAATATCATCACTTTAATATTAATTCCACCAATAATCTCATTTACCATTTCTGCAGGATTTACTCCTGAACTGCTAGCATTTTTCATTAAGTCGCTATTCTGCCCAATCATATCCATGGCAGAATTACCATCGGTAAATATTCCTGACTGAAAGATTCCAACAAATATTAGGGTTAGGATAATCCATAGTATGAATTGTGTTAATCCAACAAATGCAACACCAATTATTTTTCCAAGCATTAGTTGAAATGGTTTTACCGAAGAAATAATAACCTCAACAATACGGTTTGATTTCTCTTCCATTACACCTTTAAGTACCTGTACTCCAAACATGAATATGAAGAAATAAATCATAATTCCTGCAAAAGCAGCCAGACCTACTTCAACTTCAGTATTACTTTTCTTTTCTATACCGCCTTCTTCAACTCTTATTGTAGACAAATTGATATTGACTTTAGCAGATTTAATTACTTCAGGATCAATACCAGAAGCTAGCAGCTTTTTGTTTTCAACAATTTGCTTCATTACAGATTTTATATAAGCTGTAACATTTAAGCCAGGCTGTATTACCGAATATAATTCAGAGTTCACAGGAATATTGAGTTCGGTTTTGGGAATGTAAAGTAACAAGTTCCCATTTTCACTTAATGCTTCTTGTTTTTCTTCTTCAAGATTGCCAAAGACATAATAAAACTTGATATTATCATGGTCCTTAAATTTTTCTAAAAACCAACCAGTTTCATCAAGAACTGCAACTTTCTTTTCAGTAGCTTCACTCCAGTCGGAAATATAAGCCGGTAGAATAATCATAGCAGCCATGAGAACAGGTCCGATAATGGTCATTATCAAAAATGATTTCTTCTTTACTCTGCTAAGATATTCCCGTTGAATTATTAGAAGTATTTTGTTCATAACATGAAGTTTTTCAGTAGAGTACTAATTTTCACTAACCTTTTGAATGAAGATATCATTAATCGAAGGTAATATCTCACGGAAAGAAACAACATTAACAGATGTTATTATGTTTTTAATCAGGTCGTTGGGCGTTTTTCCGTTGTTTATCTTAATTTTAGCATATGATACATTTCTAACATCATAATTCTCAATAATGCTATAATCGCCATGGGGTAAGTTTAATCTTGTGTTTGGCTTATAAGCAACTTCAAAAATATTGCTTTTGAAGTCCTCTTTAATTTGGTGAATTTCACCCGAAAGAACAGTTTGACTATTATTTATAAGAGCAATATTATCACAAAGTTCTTCCACCGATGCCATATTATGAGTAGAGAAAATAATGGTAGCTCCATCTTTACGAAGCTGTAATATTTCATCTTTAAGGAGATTTACGTTAATAGGATCAAATCCACTGAAGGGCTCATCAAATATTAATAAATCGGGTTTATGAAGAACTGTGACTATGAATTGCACTTTTTGTGCCATCCCTTTAGAAAGCTCTTCTACCTTTTTATTCCACCAAGAGCCAATTTCAAATTTGTCGAACCAATACTTTAATTGTTTTTTTGCATCTTTTTTCGACATCCCTTTAAGCTGAGCAAGATATACGGCTTGTTCTCCAACTTCCATCTTTTTATACAACCCTCTTTCTTCGGGCAAATATCCAATGTTAGCTATATCTTTAGTGCTAATTGCTTTTCCATTTAGCAGTACCTGTCCCTCATCCATTACCGAGATAAGGTTTATAATTCTTATGAGAGTTGTTTTACCTGCTCCGTTTGGACCAAGCAATCCAAAAATACTTTGGTTGGGAACCTCAATGCTAACATTGTTAAGTGCTTTATGATTAGCATAACTTTTGGAAACATTTATGGCCTGAAGTGCAAATTCTTGATTCATATTGGTGAATTAAGTATATATGATGTACACAAAAATACAAAGCTCATATAAAGACCATTCAAAAAAATTGTTAAACTTTTGCAATTAGCTTAATTGTGAATAGCCTGTTGATGAGACTTATATGAAGCTACAATTATTTGTAGCAATAATTAATGTAACAATTGTACAATAGTAGTTTGTGATGTTGTACCAAATATTAAGAGAAAAACTCTCTCATACGGTCAAAGTAACTTTTATCCTTTGCTGTCGGATTTGGCTTGAAATTTTTGGATTCTCTAAGTTTTTCCATCATTTCCTTCTCTTCCTTACTAAGTTCACGTGGAGTCCAAATATTAACATTAACAAGTAAATCACCTCGTCCATAGCCATTTACATCAGGAATTCCTTTGCTTTTTAAACGTAATACTTTACCACCCTGGGTTCCTGGTGAGATTTTAATCCTAGCTTTACCATCAATGGTAGGGATTTCACTGGTAGTTCCCAAAGCTGCATCAGCAAAGTTTACATATAGATCGAAAAGAAGGTTATTACCATCTCTTACTAAATCCGGATCTTCTTTTTCTTCAACAAGAACAATTAAGTCCCCGGGAACACCACCTCTTGCACCCGCATTACCTTTTCCGCTAACTGAGAGTTGCATTCCATTAGCTACTCCGGCAGGAATATTAATGCTTACAACCTCTTCTCCTTTTACAATACCGTTACCATGACATTCTTTACATTTATTGGTAATCTGCTCACCACTACCGCCACATTGCGGACAAGTTGATGCAGTTTGCATTTGACCCAAGAAAGTGTTTGTAACCCTTGTTACCTGACCTTGTCCATGGCAAGTGTGACAAGTAGCGGGTGTACTTCCTTTCTCAGCTCCAGAACCATGACATGAGCCACATTCTTTATATTTATTTAGCTTAATTTTCTTTTCAACACCATGAGCCACATCATTTAGAGTAAGTTTAACTTTAACTCTTAGGTTTGATCCACGGTTTACTCTTCTTCGGGTTGACTGGCCACCACCGCCAAATCCTCCACCGAAAGCACCGCCGAATATATCACCAAAGTGACTAAATATATCATCCATAGACATATGGCTACCACCATAACCACCACCACGCATTCCTTCATGGCCGAATTGATCATATTTGGATTTTTTCTCCGGATTGCTCAGTATCTCATATGCTTCAGCAGCTTCTTTGAACTTCTCTTCAGCAGTGTCATCATCAGGATTCTTGTCAGGATGAAACTTGATGGCCATTTTGCGATATGCCTTCTTGATTTCATCAGCTGCAGCATCCTTGCTAACACCTAAAACATCGTAATAATCTCTTTTACTCATAACTATTTTTCAATATATTCAATTCCTATTATGCTGACTAGCTGCCAACTACTACCTTGGCAAATCGTATGATTTTACCATTTAGTAAGTATCCTTTTTCAATCACATCAACAACTTTTCCTACCATATCATCAGATGGAGCAGGTATATTTGTAATTGCTTCGTGGTAATCAGTATCAAAATCTTTACCAATGGAATTCATTGGTTCCAATCCTTTTTGAGTTAATAGGCTAAAAAATTTATTATAAATTAATTCCTGACCTTTTTTAGTTTCTTCATCAACATCATGATCATCCATTGCTTTTAATCCACGGTCGAAATCATCAATTACCGGCAATAAATCAGTGATAACCTCAGCAGAAGCACTTTTTAGTATGTCAAGTCTTTCTTTGTTCGTTCTTTTTCTATAATTATCAAACTCAGAATATAGTCTTAAGTACTTATCGTTAAGGTCTTTATATTGAACACCTAACTCGTCAAGTTTTTTTTCTGCCTTTAGTTTTCTTGTCTTCTTATCAGGTTTAACCTGTGGTTTTTCCTCCTCAGTTGACTCCACAGGTGCTTCATCCTGATTCTCAAATGTTACATCATCTATATTTTCTTCACTCATTATTGTAAAATTTAATATTCTTACTAAGAATTAGCAAAACTACTTAGCAAAATACAGACCAATTACGTAAAACGGTCAATATGGCAGAATCATGAAATGAGTAAAAACCCCAATAGAAATTAGGGTTGTATGAAATTAGAATGATAAGCAGTAAATACCCAACTAAAGAATAACCTTATATTCTTTATTAACTCTAATATCTGCTTTATCTTTAATCGATTGCACAGTTTTATGTTCCTGTTCAAGAACAGCCCATCTTAATGGATTATCAGGTTCTTTGCCACGGTCAGCTTGTGCCTTCTTTGTTTCGTGGTAAGTCAGTTCAATGAGAACTCTAATATCCACATCCTCAGTATTGATTGCGTATAGGCCATCAATTATTAGCATATCGATGCCATTGAAGTTAGTGGTTAACTCATCTATTTGTTCAGTTACTAAATCAACACAAGGCATCGATGAACTGCGGTTATTCTTGAAATCATCAATTACTTTGTTGATATCATCCCATTTATATTCACTTAATCCAACAACATTCTCAACACCGTTTTCTTCTCTCCATTTTGCTCTTTCAAGTGGCAATGTTGTGTAAAAATTATCAATGTGAATTGGTTTCGCAAAGATTCCATGCTTTCGCATATTCTTAGCAATTACATGTGTTAATTCGGATTTTCCTGACCCAGACTCACCTGAAATAGCCACGATTAGCTTATCTTTTTTCTTTCTTAGAATCTCATTTGTAATAATTTCCGCTGCTTCGCGATGCTTTGGGGCAATCAATAATACATCTTCTAACATGGCACTTTTGTTATTATTTGTTGATTAAGTTATTAGTTGTTTATCAGATTATTAAGAATTATTAGGTTCTTTCAATTGTGAGTTTAGTGTTTACTTGTGTATGATGTTCTTTCCCAAAAACCATCAATTCGGCATCATTATCTGTGATAATTTCAACTGATGATTGTGATACGTTGAAATTATACAGAATTCCTTTAAACCTGAGAGAGAATTCAATGTTTTTCCAATGATCCGGAAGCATAGGATTTACTTTTAGGATATTACCTCTTAGATCAACTCCCGCATATGTTGAAATTGCAATCATTAAGGTACCTGCCATAACACCTGCATGAATTCCTTCAGCAGTCGTACCACCTTGAATATCATTATAATCTGAAGTTAGAGCATCAATATACAAATCCCAACTTAAATCGCGGTCATTAATGATATTTGCAAGTTGAGCATGCACTATACGACTTAAAGTGGAACCATGTGAAGTACGTTGAAGGTAATAATGCAGGTTTTTTTCAAGATAATCTGCAGGCAAATCATATTTAAGATTTGATATGATATTGTTTATCTCTTCATTGTCAAGATTGTAATAGGTCATTAAAGTATCAGCTTGCTTGGCTACCTTGTAATCATCAGCCGAACTGCCTTCTGCTTTAAGCAATCTATCCATTCTATGAATATCTGCATATTTTGATCTGAAATAATCCCAATCAAGTTCTTTTAGATCAAAATACCCATCATATTGAGAAATTATTCCTTCTTCATTGATTACAAGATTTAGGTTTGAACTAATGTTAGACCAGTTTTTGATTTCAGATGCTTCTAGTCCAATCTTGCTGAACAAACTGTTTTTTGCAGAATTACTGAGTTTGTTAATAATAGTTGGTGCTTGATTAAACATCCAAGCCGCCATTATATTCGTGTATGCATTATCACGTAGTCCACCTTCGTCCGAATCAGGATAGCTTTCATGAAACTCATCAGGTCCCATTACTTTATCAATGGAGTATCTGCCAGTGCTATTATTATATGATGTTTTGCTTTCCCAGAAACGACATATTTCTAAAAACACTTCTGCACCGTATGTTTCCATAAACTCAATATCATCGGTAATATTAAAATATTGCCAGATATTGTATGCAATTGATAAGGATACATGACGCTGTAATGAACTGTAGTCATCGCCCCATTCACCTGACACTGGATTTAAATGGATAGTCTGAGTTTCTTCACGTCCATCGCTTCCACTTTGCCATGGAAACATTGCACCTTTATATCCATATTCTTTCGCGTACTCACGTGCTTTATCCAATCGATTGTATCTATACAATAACATCGATTTTGCAGTTTCCGGAAAATGAATATCATAGAATGGGAGAATAAATAATTCATCCCAAAAGATATGACCTCTATATGCTTCACCATGGAGACCTCTGGCTGTGATACCTGCATCAATTGTTTTGTTATGAGGAGAAGCACTTACCATCAAATGATAAATATGGAGTCTGATCATTTTCTGGGCAATTCGATCACCAGTTAGTTTAATGTCAGTTTTTTTCCATATACCACTCCATGCTTTTATGCTTGAGTTGTAAATATCATCGAACGAAGTCATTGATTTAACCTCATTCAAGGCTTTACTGCTTATATCTCCATCAATATTATTACTGTCGTAGATGGTAACAAGCTTTTCAATGGTAAAGGTTTGGTTTTCAATAGCAGGTTGATC
>CALCGQ010000108.1 GCA_937901015.1 uncultured Bacteroidota bacterium
TATAATAAATGGCTCTATATAATGAGCCTAGCTTTTTATTATTATAATTACAATCTTATATAATAAATCTTTAGTTTTTTATTACCGTTTGAGTTTTTATTTCATTATAAAGGGTCTGCAATAATTAAGGTTGAAATTTCCTCTATTGCTTTTAGATATGAGAAGATTACTTAAATGCAGAAAACTTGTTTTGGACTCCTATATCGATTCCTAATATCCTGATAGCAGTTACTACTATTTTGTAATTATTGACTCATACGGACGGCCTGTGTGAGCATATGAGAGAATGTGAGCAGTCCTGATCTCATCAGCTTGAAGTGATCTTGTATGTTGAATGCAGTTAGCTGATTTGAATGTTTCTAGTATCAGGCAACTTCAGGTTTGTTTTTATCCTCCAATAGTTATAACCTTATAAGGCCAATTTCATTCACTAATATTCATTATTCTCAATTCAATTACTTTTTGTGGGTATTGTTTATCTGTAGGAGCCCATGAACTTCGTTTAACTAACTTATGGTCACATATGGTGAGTTATTGATAATTTAGAATATGTTTTGCTAGAAAAAGTAAAGGAGTCATTCTGGATGGCTTATGGGATTGTTGTTTATGAGCAAAATTATGCATTGACTTTTTGAAATTATAATTTTAGCTTATTGGTACTGAATCTGGGTATGAAAGACCAATTTTGGATTAGCCTAAAAACAAGAATGAATTTAGATTTCTTGAAACAGTGTAAGCATCAACATAGGTTTATTAAGTTCATGAATTATTATTGTTTGGTGTTTACTGAATTGTAAGTAGAGTTTAAGTGATGTTATATAGGGTATATTGGCTTAGCTACATTTGTAAGTACTATATTATGTTGTTGATTTATTGTTTTCAATAGTTGATTATATTTCTGTTATTGCAATATTATGAAAAGTTATTTTAGAACTTTTCTTTATAATTAGTTAAGTACTTTAGTAGTTAACTTTTTACTTGAGTTGGATAAACGTCGTAATATACTGATTATCATATACCCTAAGTAAATATACATATAAACTTTTTTATATGCAATATGTAAACTTTTTTAACAAAATATATAAGCATTTTTATTTTGATTTGCTGTTAATTTGCTGAATACAGTTAGTCTTTTTGAGAGTAAATTTTGCCGTTTTTATAATAAACTCCTTTCAATAAACCTAGGTTAATTAGTTCCTTGATATTTTGCTGAATGTGAAAAATATTTGAATGTGACATCTTATCCATAACGGCTCTAGCAGACATGTATTTTTGACCTTTGCTTCTTGCCCATTTGTGTGATATATACTGAAGATAGCCAAGAATAATTTTATTAATCCAAGAAATATCCTCTGCTAGTATCCAACTCCATACTTTAATATGGATTCCGCTTGGTTCTATACAAGTTACATGAATGACTCGGTTAACGTCTGAACTTATAGTTTGCCTGAACTCTTTATCATTAAAATTATCTTCATTAGCAATATAATTATAATAGGTAGAGATAAGGTCTTCATTTTTGGAAAGTTCAGGATGAATATCACTAGTATAATCAATAAGCTCTAACTGGTTAGTAATTTCATCAGATATTCCTATACCAATGTAACCCATATTCTCAAGCTGTTGTAATGTATTATTCAAGTGTTGCTTATTTGTAGAACCCAATTTTCGGAGTAGGTATTCATCGGATGCTGTACAAAACCCTTTTCTGAATGAAAGGCCATAAACTAGCCCAAGGACCAATGCCTGAAACGGAGTTAATCTTTCAAGCCACGATGTGTATATAGCAATGTAGAATCTGCTTTTCCTTGATTTTTTTTTATGACCTTCCATTAGATGTTTTTATAGAGCCACTAATAATAATTTAGCTTTAATACTTTCAGTCTCTGTTCATGTAATTCGAGGATTATTGAAGTTTGTGCTTTTGCCATTGGATGAGTTTTTGAGGGTTTATAGGTAAAAGTAAATTGGAGACCTGATATTTAAAACTTCTGAAACAATAATGGATCGTAGGGCTTCCACAGACAGACTCAGAATAGTAGTTATAGCTATTATTTTGAAGTTCCTCATCAGAAAGAGATTCCTGATCAATATCATAATAATAGTAATAACCAATTTTATTCTCAATGTTCAATTTATCATCTCCAGTATAAAGAAAAGCAGTATCTGAAATTTTCATTTTTCCATCTTTCTTTACCCTATCTTCAATGTATGCATAAATAATTTCCTTTGATGAATATCCAGCTTCCATTGGCCAATATGGTACATGAATTGAGTTGTTATAATGCAACTTGATATTAAAATGTCTAAGTGATTTTATTTTCACACCGGATTTACCGAACCATTTTTCGATCTTGAGATATCCCTTGTCTTCTAAATCCAACATAATACAATGTATATAGCTAAACCTACCCCATGATTCAAGCGTATCAATATTTGGATTTTCTTTTGAAGTTTCACCATACTTATAATAAGCACTTTTTTTGCCATTGCTCGATTTAAGTATTTCTGTAAAAACACATATTTCTTTAGAGGTTAAATCTCCATTGAATAGTTCTTTATATACTAGTGTAACTTTTAGTTGAGATTTTTCAAAGATCCTATTCAGTTCAGGTACTGTATCAATTAGGCTGTAATAATTCCTGAGACTCTCTTTATCGTATGCTAACATCTCTGATATGGAATCAAAATCTTCACCTTTTTTATACCAAGAGTAAGTTTGGAAAATTGTATTAAGGCAATTGTGATCACAATCATCAGGGCAAGTTCTACCAGTTAATAGTTCATTTGCTCTTTCTACTTCTTTATTAGATAAATTCATTTTATTATTTTTTTAAATTATTAATACTGTTAACTTCTCTTATTGCAACTTTGAAATATCGATCAGTCTTCCAAAGAAGAAAGCAAGGTCTCGATACTGTTATTTTTGATATATTTCTCATTTTGGCATCCTCCTAAGGCGATTTTCCATCCACAGTTCAAGTTGATCCTTGTCGAAAAAAATCGACTGGCCATATTTATATGCATCCCAATACTCCTTATGGAACATGTAAACAAATTGTGTTGATCGATTAATTAGTTTTCCCGCCTCCTGGGCTGACAAATAGATCTTGTTTTTTACTTTAATCATATTATTATTATTTTAGTGAGAATTATTACTTATAAAGGTCTGTTTCAGCCTTTAATTTTTAATAAAAATATAGTATTTAAATTAACCTAAAAAATCAATAAGAACTGATTGTCTGTACTTTATAGTGGTTTTTTTGACTTTTGTTTTATTTTTACACTTTTCGATATCAAAATTTTTTATATGGAGAAATTTTGCTTGTTTTTGACGAAAATTGAACATTCTAATCCGCTAAAAAAAAATTTGATTTAATTGACATTTAGAATTTTCTGAATAAAAAAAAGGGGGTCAAAAAGTCTTTTTGTTGACTTTAAGAACCCCTTTGAAGATTACATTTGTAGGAATTATAATCCTATTACTGCGATATCCTTATCCTCATCTTCAAACTGCTTGAGGTAAGCTTCTGTAGTAGCTAAATCATGGTGGCCTAACATCTCGGAAATCATTGGTATACCTACATTTAACTCATTCTTAGCTACTGTGGCAAATGTGTGTCTCCAAACATAAGTAGTTAGCTTAATAGGTAGCTCTAAGTCTTCTCCGATGGCTTTAAGTTCTTTGTTTACAGCTTTACGAACCTTTGCTATTCGGTTGTGCCTGCGAGCTTCTGTGTTGTGAAAGGCATTCAATATTGGAAATATATAAGGGTTTTGTACAGTGCGCTTGGTATGATAATAGGCAAGTATTTCCTTCAGTTCAGCAGTAACAGTAAATCTGGTTTGCTCTTGAATTTTAGACCTCGTTTTATGCCGTATAAATGTAATTTTATCATTATTGCAGTTCTCCCATTTAAGCCTTGCAATGTCAGTGAAGTTGATACCTCTGCCAACATAACCAAAGATGAAATAATTTGCTGCATGCCATGCATCTGAGTCAGTTTTTAATTTATTTATCCTTGTCTTACGTATTGCTTCTACATCACTGCGTTTTAGTGCTCTAGCAGTCCTACCACCTTTTAAGCCTTTCATTAATTCCTTATTAAGGAATGGATAGTCATTTCTGTCTGCTATTTTCATCTGTATAGCACGATTATAAAGTGCTCTAAATGCTCTCAGATGTATGGACACACTAACAGGTTTTAATCCCTCCTTAAGCAAGTAATTTCGGTAATTTAAAAGTAGAACATCATCTAGTTCATTGAACATTAAATCATCTGAATGCCACCCTTTGAAACGTGATAAAATCCCCTTGTTTACACTTCGTGAGCCATATTTTTCTGTCTTTTCTAATTCATCATTCCAAGCATCAAATATCTCAAAAACTGTGGTGTTGATCTTTGTGGGATTTTCAACCAACTGGATAACTTTATCCATTGAAAAAGGTTTCTGAAGTTGGAGTAATTTATTGATCTGATCAATAAATTTTTTTTCAATACTATCAATTAATTTTTTATTTTCTAGAAAATCCTGATATTTTTTATCACTCGATGGTCTTACTCCTTTGAGTTTATTATTCTTTGTATCCCATTCCTTAACAGTTATACCAGACTTTATACTTTTAAATTTACGTTTACCATTCTGGGTCAACCTTAGCATCAATTCATATTTGCTTTTGCCCTTTTTCATCATTATTACCTTTGCTAACATATCTGGTTACATCATTGGTTACATTTGCAAAGATAAAACAAATAATAATACATTAAAAGAGTATATAGAGTTAATATCCTGATATTGTTATCTTTTCAAGTGTAGTTAACAAAATATTAAAATAATTATAGATGAAAATAAGTATAAATATGTGCCTTCTAAGCAGAGGGTCACAGGTTCGAGCC
>CALCGQ010000109.1 GCA_937901015.1 uncultured Bacteroidota bacterium
TCTCAACTGTTTTTTCAATATTATTCTCATCAACACCGGTTGGACCAAAGAAGTGAATTACAAATCTGTCTTCAGCATCATCAGGAGTAGCTGTAAAAGTATAATCAGGATTATCGTTAATACTTATCCAATCACCACCAATGAGTTTATCCTCAAGCCAGATTTCGGTACCATATTCAAATGTTTCCATGTCATAGAATGAAAGAGAATACTCAGTATTATAACCACAATTGAAATGCATGGGAACACTTGTCATACCAGAATTAAGACCTTCCAAGGGAAGTACGTTAATGGCAAGTTCGGTGTTATCTTCTGCAATGGTTCTAATCATTGTTGCATCATTTCCTTGACTATCCCACTTCGAAGCCTCTAACTCTATGTCGTAACCACTGGTTGCATCATCATCAAATCTTACAATTAACTCATCTTTATAGCCTTCCATTCCACCAAAAACTCTCACAGTTAATTTATTAGGAATAACATCTCGAAAAGCATCATTACTATGAACACGTCTGGCATTTGTAAAGTCAAATGTTCCAGCTTGCTTTGTCTGTACAAAGAACCCCTGACCTACCTGAATATTTTGAGGTCCAGGCCCCCCAGAACTGGTTACACGTGTTACATAATTATCAGAAGATGGATCCCATATCCAATACTTACCTTCAACAACTGAGCTATTATCACCTGCAAGTCCATCAAAATCTATTGCTGAAGGATAAGGGTTACTTAATAACTCATTGTGATTATTACTGAATGTCAATGCTGGAGAGCTTATACTTCCAGTCACTAATTCCCCTGTCATTTCAAGTGTGTTGGTACTACCATCATCGGTAGATAACCCAATTCCTGCTGCAGTATTAGCCACATAAGTATTATCAAAAATATTTGACCATCCACTTGCAAAACCAACACCTTCATCCCATTCATAAGCATATGTATTACCATTTACTAAATTAAATGCACTTAGGTATGCTCCATTTGTACCTCCACTAATCATATCTACTGTAGGTCCAACAAGATGTATTTCTAGAGTTGTTCCTCCAGGGTTTGATAAATATGTTTGAACCTTTGCAGTTCCACTTGCACCATAAGTTATTGTTCCGTTGTCGATGAAGGAACCAACACCATCCGTATTTGCATGAATCACCATACACTCAGAGGCGTCTAAATATGTATCACCAGAAACTGTTACCCCTGCATTTGGTTTAATATTAATTGTTCCATAAACATTAAGTGATTCTGCAATACTTAGTAGTTCTGGCTTAGTAGCTTCAATACCAAAATTAACTTCACCACCTGCTTCGATTCTTAAGTTTTTTGCGTAACCAACTTGTGAAGTTAACAAAGCTAGATAAACATTCTCGGGGTAATTACTTAACCCGGCAGGTATAAAGCAATTATCAGCCGCAGTAGGTGCAGCTCCAGTACCACCACATTCATCAACCCAGTTCCCGGCTAAAGACCAACTATGAGCATCTTGAAAAGCGCTGGGGGTTCCTGCTCCGGTCCAAACTAAATCATATACAACTGTTGGATAATCATAACTACCTGCTGACCCCACAACACTTGGTGTATAATCAACAGGGGGGTCGCCCTAGTTCCAATTTAGACCTTGTACAACCCAACCATTGGGTGCTATTTCAAAGGTCCCTGAACCTGAACCTAATGTGGCCTTAAATGTTGCCAAGGTCATCCATATGTTCTGTGTCCAGTTCTCTGGTGGGTTTAAAGGTGTTGTTGCTGCCTGGAAAACCCTAAAATCGTAGGCTCCCAAAGATTGCTTTGAACCAAGTGCATCAGCCAAATTATAATCATTTGATGTACATATAATTTCAACGTCTGTACTAAGAGTAGTTGCCCATCTTATTTCAAATGATATGTCGTTTACAATTGTTGAAGTAGTTGGGGTGCCAGTACCAGATGTTTCACGCATCTGAACTTCCAAATATCCATAATCATTTTCCGTTATTCGGATATCAAATGATTGTGCCATTGTATTTGAAATAAATACGGCGGCAATTATTGTTAAAAATGTAGTTATTATCTTTCTCATTTCTTTACAGCTTATTTTTTCTTATTTGATTGTTATTCAGGTATATGTTCTGATAGCACTACTCCGGGGGTGGAGGAACCTACTACCGAAAGGATTACTACCCTGTCGGCAGATGCTCCATTGTACTTTATATCTCCATCCATATTTGCATCGTTATTAGAATATGTAGTAGAAACAACATTTCCAGGAGTACTAGACCCGACTGCTGTTAGCACAGCAACTCTGTCGGCTCCTGATCCATTATACTTTATGCTTCCATCTTCATTTACATCTCCATCCCAAAGTCCGAAAACTCCAGACTCTACTTCTTTCATTGCAGGATTGGTTGAAATTGTTCCATCTTGATATGCTGTTGCTTGAAGTCCACTAAAATCAACTGTTGGTGAACTGGCTATATCAACTGTTGAAGCACTTACAACACCAAAGTGATTCCTGTGCTGAACTGCAACAAAGTAACTACCTGTTGCTGCTCCAGTTAATTTCATATTGGATCCATCTTCCTCAATTATCTGACCATCTGTATCTACGAACTTGGCATATGTATTTGTTACAGTGGCATTATTACTTGAACTCCGTAATTCAACCTTCACCCAGTCAACAGCATTTGCGGGAACTGATGAAACAGTTACACCCACTGAATATGGGTCGGTAAGAGGAATCAATCCTGCAGTATTAAGAGTTTTGTCCATATCTGTTGAATTCCATGCTGCTGCCAATATTACTTTCAAGTCCATTACAATACCTCCATAGTAGTAATCACCTACCATAAATGTTCCAATACTTGTATATCCAGTACTATTTTGGGTATAAGGATCTCCTCCAGAAGCTGCTCCTGCTGCTCCCCATGTAACATTTGCTCCTGCATCAGCTGTAATTCCAACACAACTATTGGTTCTGTCAAATGCTGTTGCCTCTTCGGTCTCATTCCATTGAGATGTTAGAGTGAAGTTAGAACCTCCCGGGGTTCCTTCTGTTACATTCCAGCTACGATTAACGATATGTTCAGTACCGGAAAAACTTGCCGGCTTACTATCAACAGCAATTACCCCATATGTATCAGAGTCACCTGCATTATTAATAATTACAGGATTATAGGCAGAATTACCTACTGGGAACAGAATATTATTAGCTCCCACGGTCCTCTTTAACTCACCAGCTCCATTTGTTACTATATATGAAGTAGCTCCAACACCACTTGGATCTGCTGTTCCATCAACAGTTAGATGAAAGCCATTTAAAGTTAGCTTACCTGAAGTAAATGATAATGCCCCATGAATTTCATGATCAGTACCCGTTGTTGTATTTGTTAAGCTTACACCATTGGAATTGTTAACATCCATTGTTCCATAAAAATGAATACTTGTTGTACCCGTTATCTCTTGAGCAGATGATCCAGTAAAGGTTACTGTTCCAGTGGATGTTGAATGGATTAATCCTCCACCATTATTTGTAACATCTCCCTTAACCGATACTGTGCCAGAATTGGTTATTGTTCCAGATGTATTCACAACATCGTTAACAACCAAAGTTGAACCACTTGCAACAATAATTTGCGAGCCGCTGGATAATGTAATTTGTGCACAAACGAAAAAGGCACTCCCGATTAGAAGTGTCAATAAAAAGACTTTTTTCATAAAGCAACCATTTTTTAAATTAGTTTAAACTAATCAAAAGGTAGGAAATTTGGTCAGCCTTATATGGCAGCAAATATACGACAGTAATTTCTCAAAAGTCAAGAAAAAATGTGAGTATTTAACAATATTCTTTATATATATCTGGTTTTATGATCTTTAAAAATGTGATGCTATTGCTTAGTTAGTCCAAAATAACTCATAGCTTAGTAAAATTATCATATTCTCTTCCCAAAAACAGATGGCAAAAATCATAAGCAACCACTTAAAAATATGATTATATTTACAAAAAATCATATCTTGGTACATTAAGAAACCTAAACTTAAAAAATTAATATTATGAGCGATTTTCTAACGAAAGATGAGCAAAGTAGCAAATTTGAAATTTCAGAATCTGCTAGGTCATATTTAAAACAAACAACAACCTGGACGCTTTTTTTCTCAGTTCTTGGGTTTATTTTTATCGGTCTAACATTTATAGCAGCCATTGCATTACCAATAGTATTTTCAGCCTTAGAAAATGGAAATATGCCGGCAATTTCAGGGACTGTTTTAGGTGGTGTATATTTTGTAATGGGTTTGATTTATGTATTCCCTGTTATTTATTTATACCGCTTTTCAACCAAAATGAGATCAGCACTCGATAACAGTAACGGGACAAATTTTGATATTGCATTGAAGAATTTCAAATCCCATTTTAAATTTATGGGAATTTTCACAATAGCTTTTGTGGGAATATATATACTTGTTGCTGTTATGCTGGTTTTTTCAGGTTTATTAACCACATTTTGGCAATATTAATCTTCAACAAAGAATATACTTCCTGCATCAAATAGTTTACCATTACATAGTTCTACAATGGATTGTGAATTCTGCATAACAAAATCATGAACTTTGTTGCCATCAGGAATATTGATCAATTCACCAATAACAAACACCATATTATTCAGTAATCCACATGCTCCTCCAAAGAATCCATGACTGAACCCCGGTAGTTGAATTTGCTCAGGATTCACCATGATAACTTCCAGTTTATTATTTTTCAGAGTGTTGTATATCCCTAAATCGGATGTTATAAATCGATCATTTTCCAGTGGCAATAGGTTACATCTGGTATATGCCTGATTAACATGTATTGCAATTTTATTTGAGCATAAAGTTGTAATTGTTGAATCCGTTATTTTCAGATTATGTATCAAGTAGTTGTTTGTTAC
>CALCGQ010000110.1 GCA_937901015.1 uncultured Bacteroidota bacterium
CAGATATGGTAATCTTTTCAATTGGAACCGGAGGAAAGGATCAGAGTTACGAATATAAAAGAGCCAAAGACTGGGGTGCAGTGCAGTGGATTCAGCCAATTATCAGCATCATGATGTCGGGTGTATCTGATACTGTTGATTACCAACTTCGCCAAATATATGATGCGGTTGGAAAACCAAATCAATATATAAGGATTGAACCAGAATTATTTACAGCTGATTCGGCAATGGATAATGCTTCTTTAAAAAATCTGGAAAAACTCCGCAAAGACGGAGAAAAAAATGCGGAATTATTTGACAGGCAAATTACTGATATGGCAAAACAACTAATTGCTAACAAATAGAGATAACTAATTATCCAGTTTACCCTCTATTTTCACATTGTCTGTTAAATAAGTACTAAATACTAATTTAAAGACCATCGAAATCACTGTAAATCAACAATTAATCTGACAGCTTTTATTCGGTGTTAATAATTATTATAATTTAGTGGAGCTATTTAAGCAAGCAAGCATAATAATTTCAAACTCAAACCCATACATTATGAAAAAGTCTATTCTATGCCTATTGGCATTAATTATTACAACGAATGTATCTTTGGCACAAAGAGGTACAATTACCCTAACATTTAACGGTCAGGATGCTGCCACATTAGAAACCTTAACTTTGGATAGGGTAAAAATACATAACCTCACCAAAGAATGTGATACAACTATCTACAGCCCTGACAATCAAATTACAATCGATTTTCTTGATGATATCAACGAAATTCAGAATATGGATTTCATAATTGGCAATAATTACCCAAATCCTTTCTCAGGAACAACATATTTTAATATACAACTAAATGAACCAGAACAAATTAATATAAGGTTAATTGATAATCGTGGTGTTGTGGTAAAAGAAACTACTGATATGTTGCAACATGGTCTTTATACTTTCAAAATTGATGTTGTTAAACCAGGTGCTTATTATATTGAGGTAAGAAGCGAAAAAACTACTCGTACAATAAATCTTATAAATAATGGCCAAGCTTCCATTACAAACTATGATATAAGCCACAGTCATACTTCTAATAGTAAAACCATATTAAAAACGGAATATCAATATTCAGGATTTCTTTTTGATCCCGGCGACGAATTACAAATTACAGCTAGTGCCGAGACATATCCCGATGAATCAATAAATGAAACTCCTAGTGCAGATATGCTAATAACGTTTGATATGAAGCCTGTTCCCATCGCCGCTTTTATTATTGAAGATACCATAGGTGCATTTCCTTTTACTACTTCCTTTACAGATTTATCTTTACGAAATCCTGAAACTTGGCAATGGAATTTTGGCGATGGTTGGTCCAGCTCATTGCAAAACAACATTCACAGTTTTGAAAACAGTGGTTATTATTCAGTATCATTAATTGTTGGGAATGAATACGGATTTGATACTTTAACCATTGAAAATGTAATTCATGTGAAAGATATTGAGATTATTTGTGACTCAACAATCGGTTATGCTCCTTTAATTGTAAACTTTTATGGTAATTGTAATATCCCAGATATTACATCTTGGACTTGGGATTTCGATGATGGTAATACAAGCAATATTCAAGACCCAACCCATACTTTTACAGAAGAAGGAACTTACAATCATGTTAAGGTAACAGTAACCTCAGGTGGCAATACTTATTCTGATTCATTACTCATTCGTGTATATACCGACGCTGCGGATGTGAATTTTACCGCTGACATTACTCATGGATGGGTGCCTGAAACAATAAGTTTTACCTCATCTACAAATATTAATAATCCGATTTATTATCAATGGAGTTTTGGAGATGGTGGGGTAAGCACGGATGTCAATCCTGTTCATACCTATGACTATCCAGGGGTTTACACTGTGATGTTACAAGTATTTGATAACAGCGGTACTGTAAGTTCAACCAAGGAAGATTATATCACTGTTAGATATTGTCCGGGTGCTGTTGCAGATGCTGATGGAAATGTTTACGGAACAACCGGCATAGGAGATTATTGCTGGATGAGTGAAAATCTAAATGTAGGTGTAAGGATAGAGGGTGGATTAAATTCTCAAACAGATAATGGTATTACTGAAAAGTTCTGCTATGGAGATCTGGACTCTAACTGTGATGAATATGGTGGCCTTTACCAATGGGATGAACTTATGCTATATACAACCGGCAACCTACAGGGATTATGTCCCGACGACTGGCATGTTGCAACCAAAGATGAATGGCATAGTATGTTATCAACACTTGGGGAACTCGCAGGTTTAAAATTAAAATCAACCTATGGCTGGGAGCAATCTGGAAATGGAAATAACTCTAGTGGATTTAATGCCAAACCAGGAGGAAAATTCGGCGGAGATGGAGACTATCTCGACAAGGGTGCGGTAGCATATTTCTGGACACCAAATAACGGAGATGAACACGCTCAGGTTATTACTCATTTCAACTATCTTGGTGATGTAAATGTTGAAGAAGCAAGTGGTTTCTCTGTAAGATGTGTTAAAGACAATACTTTGAATAAATAAGGTTTAATAAAAATTAAACATCAAAATACGCTGTTCTTATAATTATGGGGATAACTTATCTCTCTGGTAACAGTTTTTAATTCTGATCATATTGATCGCTGTATACCAAGATGGGAAAACCTCCAAGAGTTAATTTTTTGACATAAAAACAGTATAATAAACGCACATTGACAACAATATCATATCCCATACGCGTTACATCTAAGTCTTATTAATAAAAAACAGTAAATTTGATCGTAAGTAACAAATTCACTAATAGTTATATCTATGCTTAATACGTATAACCAAATACTTACGTTTATAAAATTATGGGAATAGTAATCTTATCGTTTTTAGTTATTATATTTCTTGTTTTTGCAGGATTATTTCTATTATTTAGAAAATATGGTTCCAGAAAAAGTCCTTTCATAAATTTGTATTATTGGATAACAGCAGTTGTTATAACACCATTATTATACATCGGGTTATTATTTATTTATTTATCAATATCATCCTCATATGAAAGAATAGGTTTTGATAAAGAAAATTGGGCAGAGAACAGAGATTCCAGATATATTTATGTTGAAGATCTGGTCGATAATAATAAGCTTATTGGATTAACAAGTACCGAACTTAAAAGCATGCTTAGTGATGCTGACCATGAAGATGATTCCACAATAATTTATTACATCGGTTATTCACCGCAACATTTTTTTAATATGGATCCTGACTGGCTGGTAACTGATTTGGTAAATGACAAAGTAAGCAATGCGTATGTTCGTGAATAAAACTAAAATAAATGAATAAACCTTGGTATAACTTTTGCATCTACCCGATATTCTTTTCGTTTATTCTTTTCACTTTTACAAGTTTTGGACAAAACAGCTCTCCTTCCAATTCTAGTGATACAAATGTCATGGATGTATTTCCAAACTACCAAAAATCAGATAGCCCCTGGGTTGATCCACTTTTTCAGATTGACGGTCAACTTTGCCAACATGTGCGTATTATATTCCAAGACAAAAGTGGAAATCTATGGTTTGGAACTAATATTTATGGCCTCATGCGTTATGATGGCGATACACTGGTATATTTCGAGGATACCCCCGGACTTGCTTCAGGTCGTATCACAGGAATCGTAGAAGATAAAGAAGGTAATTTATGGTTTGGTGCGTATGGAGGAATAACTAAATATGATGGGAGTACTTTTACCAATTTCAACATGGAAGACGGATTATTGGATGATGAAGTATGGTGTGTAACGATAGATAGGAATGATATTTTCTGGATTGGTACAACAATCGGAGTAAGTTGTTTTGACGGTAATGAGTTTACTACTTTCCCTATTCCAAAAGCAAAAGTAAATGACACAACAGCTGCTTTCTACTACGATCGGATTACTAGCATTGTAGAAGATAGAAATGGTAATTTATGGTTTGGCACGGATGGATTTGGCATTTGCAAATACGATGGAACTACATTTTCACATCTTACAGTTGAAGATGGTCTAATCAATAATAGCATAGCAGATATGATGGAAGATGAAAATGGGAATATGTGGATTGGAACTATGTTTGGCGGCATGAGCCAGTATGATGGGAAGTCATTTACAAATTTTACCAAGGATGGAGTTATAAGCGGTATTGAAACTACGGCACTTTACCAAGATAAGAATAAAAATATCTGGTTCTCATCTGAGGGCTATGGTGTGTATAAATATGATGGAAAATCATTTACCAATTTCAATAAAAATGATGGCCTAGCTAGCCATGGAATACTGAGCATTTTTGAAGATAATGAAGGGCGGTTCTGGTTTGGTGGTTGGTTAGGGCTCTTTCGATATGACAAGGATCTTGAAAAGACTGGTGAAAAATCATTTTATAGCGTAACAGTAGATGGTCCTTGGTAAAATCAAATAACAATTGACTTTAATAAACATAGCCATGCCTTTTTTTGATAAAGAATAAAAACTACTAGAAACAAACAATATAGTATTTGACCTACTGCCTGGAATGAAAATATTAATAAAAAATAATCGTTATAGCATGAAGATGAAGCATTTCATAACACTCATGAACTCATACCGTAATTATAATCCTTAACAAGAAAATAAATGAACCTAGAAGAACTTGGATATACCAAAGAACTGGAACAATGCAGGAAGGAAAATAATCTCAATTTATTTGAAGTAGGTCGAGTTATTTCCGAACACAAAGAAAGATATATTGTTAAAACTACCGAATCTGAATACGAGGGTGAGATAATTGGGAACTTAAGATTTTCGGCAATTAATAGATCTGATTTTCCGGCTGTTGGTGACTGGGTAGCAATTTCCGAATATGATGAAGATAAAGTGCTTATTCATTCTGTCTTTCCTAGAAAAACCAAAATTGAACGACAAGCTGTTGGAAAGCAAGGGGAGAAACAAATAATAGCAACAAATATTGACTATGCCTTTATTGTCCAAGCAGTTGATAGAGATTTTAATATCAACCGCTTAGAAAGATATTTAACAATTTGCAATACATACAACGTTGAGCCAATTATCATACTCAATAAAATAGATTTATTGGATGATACCATGTTATCAGAGTTGATTATTACTGTTAAAGAAAGAATAAAACAAGTTCCAATAATTCCAATTAGTAATGAGTCATTAATAGGGATAGAAAGTTTGAAAAACACTCTGAAGAAAGGTGCCACATATTGCTTACTAGGTTCATCAGGGGTTGGAAAATCTTCATTGCTAAACAATCTTTCAGGCAAGCAAATAATGAAAACCAATACCATAAGTAGTAGTAATAATAAAGGAAGGCATGTTACAAGTCACCGTGAATTATTTGTACTCGAAGATGGTGGGATCTTAATCGATACCCCAGGCATGAGAGAGGTTGGTATTGTTGATTCTAAACATGGGTTGGAGACTACATTTGAAACAATTATTGAAATATCCAAAAATTGCAAATTCAAAGATTGTACTCATACCATAGAAGATGATTGTTCTGTACTAGAGGCCGTCGAAAGTGGAGAGATAGATAGTGCGTCCTACGAAAATTATATGAAAATGGAACGAGAGAAGGATCATTTTGAATCTACCATTGCCGAAAAACGAAAAAAGGACAAGGATTTTGGAAAAATGGTCAAGAAGTACAAAAAAAACCGAAAACTGAATAAGTACTGAGTGCAATAATAATCATGGTGAAAGTAATCAGACTAATAGCTACATTCTACAGTTCATATGCATTGGCAAGTTTGGTTATTACATTATCCTGTATAAGCATTGTTTTCAAATGGGGAAGTGATACTTTCACCATGATATTTTGGCTTAAAATACTCACTTACGGTTTTATTATTTATTATATGCAATACTTCAAAGATGATGTATCCTATTACTATAAAAATCTAGGCTTATCTAAAAAGCACCTATGGGTTTCAACCATTGCTTTTGACATTATCATATTTCTTTTACTTACAGTAGTAACATTAAAAGTAAGATGATAAATATACTTGAAGTAGATGGTGTTATTCTGGAATTCCGTTCAAAAAGGATATTGCAAAATGTGTATTTAAAGAATGAAACTGGAATAGTAACAGGGTTACTTGGAAGAAATGGAACTGGAAAGTCATGTCTAATGAAAATCATTTTTGGTGAACTTAATCCAACAAACAGTTCCATTCGAATAAACGGCAATTCATTGCTTGGAACAAATCGTTCACCAAAAGATCTAAGATATTTACCTCAATCCAGATACATACCCAGTCACTTGTCAATAAATAGGGTATTCAGAGATTTTGATCTGGACTTCGCTGATTTCATACTTACCTTTCCAGAGTTTGAGAAATACTATAAATCCAAATTAAGACAACTATCAGGGGGTGAAAGACGGATCATAGAGATTTATACAATATTAGTGTCATCAACGAAATTCTGCATTTTGGACGAACCATTTTCCCAAGTTATGCCAATTCATGTGGACACCATTAAAAAACTAATCCTAAGAGAAAAGAAAAACAAAGGCATTATTATTACAGACCATCTATACAAACATATAACTGATACTAGTGATACCATTTATGTGATCAGTGATGGAAAAACTCATCTTATTAATAATATAAATGAGATTGAGACATTAGGGTATGTAAGATTTAATAGTAACTAACTATGAAATACAAGAATAATACTTTGCCAGTTGGGGAAAGAGTTGCTATTATATTTGAATTACCAAAGTGTTTTTGCCAAAAGGGGCAATATGAAACAAAGGTCCCATGTTCTATGTTAGAGTGCTAAGCCAGTAACTTTTCGGCAAAATAATTCAACATATTTTCCACGGCCTCATTCTCATTTTCTTTTGCGGTAATGTCTGTTAATTTAGGTAAGTGTTGGGCGAAGAAAATATAATTATTTGACATTTCAAATAAGTTTGTAGCTAAAGCATAAGGATACTTAAAACTTGGATTTACTTCAGAGATGACTTTTGAAACAGTAAATGCTAAGCTACTATAACTCCTAAAAAAACCTTTAGAATTATCATTATCAACTTCTTTAGTATGGTAAACTTTCATACCATCGGATATTACTATTTTTTGCAATTTACTTTCATTAACATATTCTACCATAGGATTTTCTCTAGAAGCAAACACTAATGAATGTATTATTATTTGAAGTTTTGTTTTCGAATCAGTTATATTCATTGTGTTAATATTGATAAAATACTTGACCCATTCCCAATACCAATTAACAAGGTATAAAAGTAAAATATGCTTGTTTCCAAAGTATCTATATATTGATGCTTCTGTAGAATTTATTCTAATCGATAACTTCTTGAATGTAAAAGATTCTATTCCTAATTCTTCTATTAATATTATACTGTTCTTTATAATATTTCTTCCAAGTTCCGAATCTTGCGGGTCTTTTAGATACAGCCCCTCATTTAACGATATTTTTATTTCTACACTCACTATATATTATTTAAAAACCTCAAACCTTTATCGAGAATCTATGTTATCATTATTGCAAAAGTAAAGAAGTTTTATTACTATTATTAATAGTATTACTATCTTTATTAAGAGTTTTATTATCTTTGTCACATATTTTTAGACTGATAATATTGAATAATATTGTTTTAATGAAAAAGAATTTACTCTTGAAGCAATTGTATTTTTTCTTTTGGTATATATGGTTGTGATCAATCATCCATAAAAGAATGCAATATACTCACTGAATAAAACCTATTAAAATTATAAATGAAAATAATCTCACTAACAATATTTTTCCGAATATCTGACTCATCATCAATGTCTTTCAATCATTTTAACAGTTACTACGGCTTCCTAACACAGTAAATAATGAAAATATAGTGATATATAAACATTACATCCTGACAATACTGCGAAAATTAAGATTTGCCTTTATGGATCTGATTCCGATAATAGTGGTAGTTGTTTTTTTTCAGGTTGTCGTTATCCAACAACCATTTCCTCAAATTGGAGAAGTTATTTTCGGTTTCTTACTTGTAGTAGTAGGTTTGATGTTGTTCATAGAAGGTCTAGAGATTGGGTTATTTCCAATTGGTGAGTCCATGGCCTACGCACTTGCAAAGAAGGGAAGCCTCATATGGCTATTGATTTTTTCCTTCGTCCTTGGTTTTTCAACAACAATAGCCGAACCTGCCTTAATTGCAGTTGCTAAGAAAGCTTCGATAATATCTTCTGAAGCTGGTTTAATTGAAAGTAATCAAAAATCAATGGAGCAATACGCTTTAGGATTACGATTGACTGTGGCTTTTTCAGTTGGTTTAGCAATAGTCATAGGAGTATTACGGATTCTTAAAGGCTGGCCCTTATATTATTTAATCATCGGTGGATATGTACTGGTTATGTTGATGACCATAATAGCCCCCAAGGAAATTATTGGGTTGGCATATGATGCTGGAGGAGTTACTACCTCAACGATTACTGTTCCACTAGTAACAGCATTAGGAGTTGGGCTTGCCACTGTAATCAAGGGAAGAAGTCCGTTAACAGATGGTTTTGGACTAATTGCATTTGCTTCACTATTGCCAATGATCTTTGTTATGGCATATGGTTTATTCTGGTTTTAAATATAGAGGGGATTATGATTGATTATCTAATGGATTTTGTTCTGGTCTTGTTTTACACTCTGAGAGATGTATTGCCGATCTTATTCGTTATCATTTTTTTTCAGATGGTAGTTTTAAAACAATCCATACCCCATCTTAAAAAAGTGATTCTAGGAGGGGTATATGTTGTATTTGGACTTGCACTATTTTTAATGGGCTTGGAAAAAGCTCTTTTTCCCATTGGGAAGATCATGGCCACTCAATTATCTGACCCAGCCTTTATTGGAAACACAACAGGTGGAATAACATTCTGGTGGTCGTATTACTGGGTATATATTTTTGCAGCATTAATAGGTTTTTCTACTACTATTGCTGAACCTTCACTTATTGCTGTCGCAATAAAAGCTGGCGAAGTCTCCGCAGGAACAATAAGCCAAAAGGGGCTTCGTATTACAGTAGCACTAGGAGTGGCTTTTGCTTTGGCACTTGGAACATTTAGGATTGTTACCGGAACACCATTATTTATCTATATCATGGTAGGATATCTTATTGTAATTATTCAGACTATTTTTGCACCAAAGAAACTAATTGCTTTAGCCTATGATTCAGGAGGAGTTACAACTTCAACTGTAACTGTACCATTGGTGGCAGCGCTAGGGTTGGGACTATCAAGTGCAGTACCTGGGAGAAACCCTGCCATTGACGGTTTTGGGCTAATCGCATTTGCTAGCTTGTTCCCAATTATTACTGTATTGGGATATGCTCAATTCATGGAATTGAAAACACGATTTTTAAAATTAAAAGTAAAGAAAGATGCAATTTAAATTAATAATGGCCTTTGTCAAACCGAACATAACAGATGCTGTGGTTGACGCAATGAAGGAAGCAGGAGCAACAGGAGCTACCATTATGCCTGCCCGAGGCACAGGAATGCATGAAGCTAAGTCATTTTTTGGACTTAGTATTGAGGACCAAACTGATATTATTGTGTTTCTTGTGGAAGAGCACGTTGTAGAAAACCTTATGAAAGTCATACAATTGGCAGGCAAATTTGATGAGCCAGGCACTGGCATTGCACTTGTTCTACCTGTAGAACATATAGCTGGCCTAGATACTCAAATGAAAAAATTCAAGGATCAAGCTCGTGATAAGTACTTTTAGAACAAATTGACAACGATTACTCATAATTATATTAAATGAAAAGCATGAATAACTAAATTAGCTTTTTTTAATTAAATTCATCATTGGAAATAACTAGAAAAAAGAGTTTATATGAATACAAAAAGAATTTTTCAAAGCGCTAAAGATGTAATGACGAATAAGATAGTTTTCATAGATGGTATGGCTACTGCCAAGGAAGCGGTCGAAATAATGCGTCAAGAAAAGGTTGAAGCTTTGATAGTTAAAAAACGTCACAAGCAGGATGCCTATGGAATAGTGGTCGTTCATGATTTCATTAAAGGAGTGATTATTCCTGACAAAACTTCTGAGGAGGTTAATGTCTTTGAGATAATGACTAAGCCCGCTATATGTGTATCGGCCAATATGGATGCACGATACGTTGCAAACTTACTAATGAAAGTTGGTCTCAGAATGGCTCCAGTTGAAGAAGATGGTGAATACATCGGAATGGTTTCACTGTCAGATTTGATTTTGGAAAACTTACTCTTCTAATATTTGAAAGGAAATACATGATTTTACTTTTTTTCTATCTATTTCTGGCTCTTTTTGTTTCATTTCTCTGTTCGATAATGGAAGCGGTTCTTCTTTCTACTCCTCAATCATTCTTGATGGTTAAGTATGAGAAAGGAAATGATTGGGCAAAAACATTTAATGATTTAAAAGCCAATATTGATAAACCATTATCTGCAATTTTATCATTAAATACAGTTGCGCATACAGTTGGCGCTGCTGGAGTTGGTGCACAAGCAGTTAAATTATTTGGAGAGACATCTTTTGGAATTGTATCTGCTATATTAACTATTCTAATTTTAATAATAACAGAAATAATCCCAAAAACAATTGGTGCAAGATACTGGAGGAATCTAGCCATGATTTCTGCTAAAACTATACAAGTAATGATAATTATCACCTATCCATTAGTGATTTTATCAGCGGTCATCACAAAACTTATTTCAAAAAATAAACAAGAGCAAACTACTAGTAGGGAGGAAATTGCAGCATTAGCAAATATTGGAGCAGATGAAGGAGTTTTTTCAAGTAAGGAACATAAAATTATTCAGAATTTACTTCGACTCAAGAATGTAAAAGTAACAGAAATAATGACCCCAAGAGTAGTTGTTGCTGTGGCTGATGAAGAAATATTCCTAAAGGATTTTTTGAGAAATAAAGATTATTTGAAGTTTTCTCGCATCCCAATATATTCAGAAAATGATGAAAATATAACTGGGTATATTTTTAGACAAGCAGTATTTGAAAAACTTGCAGAAGACCAACATGGATTAAAACTGAAAGATATTAAACGAGAGATTGTTGTAGTTCCAAATACTTATGTACTATTTTCTTTATGGGAAAAATTATTGAACAAAAAAGAACATATTGCCTTAATAGTAGATGAGTATGGAGGTCTAGATGGTATTGTTACAATGGAAGATATTATAGAAACTTTGCTTGGCCTTGAAATAATTGATGAAACAGATACAGTAGCAGACATGCAAAAATATGCAAGGGATAGATGGAAAGAAAGGCAAGCAAAATATAATACAATAGACGAATTACGTAAACAAGACTAAGAAGATACGCATCTGAATAATGTATAACTTTAATGGTGATAATATTTTGTATAGTGTCATTTAAGAATTTGAGATGAGCTAATACATACGTCTATAGAGTAGCTCACTATATTGAAATATTACTTGCTTAATATATTATGATAACTCACATACTGGCAAATACACATATAATTACAAAATACTTTTTTTGGAAGGTATAAATAAAAGTAATATTACTTTTACACGAACGTTTATGGCTAAAAACACCATGAAAAAGTAACTTGTGCTAAAATAATAAATGTATTTTTTGAGATTTAGATATAAAAATGAAATATACCAATAAACGTAAAAAGTTTCTTCAAGAATATGAACAATACGAAATAAAAAAATTAAAACCAACCCTTGATGAAGTAAACGGTTATTTAAGGAATTGGGAGAAACCTGAATATTGGAACAAGTTTATTACTGGTTCTGGTGTGGCAACACCTTCTCCCATAAGAATGATAATGACTCGTATAAAGCATCCTGACAAAGTAGTAGATAAGATTATTCGTAAACCTGATCTTTTCCCCAAAGATCTTTCCATTGATAGCATTAAAAATATGCATGATGCAATTGGAATCAGAATTATTGTTTATTTTTCTTCACAACTTTCATTGATTGATAGGGAATTGCGTAGCTCAAAAATGATTGAAATCTCTAAAGACTATCCTCCTGAAGCCTATTTTGAACCTGATATGCTAAGCAGATTAGGACTATCACACATTGATCATAAACATAAAGAAAGTGGTTACTCTTCTATTCACTATACGGTGCGCCTCAAAGAAAGTAAAATACCAGAACAGGAACGGCCCTTCTTTGAAATACAAGTAAGAACCCTTGCTCAGGAACTATGGAGTGAACTGGAACATGTTCTTTCCTATAAACCAGAAACTAGAACTCACTTCTCAGCGAAACGCCGATTTCAAATTTTAAGTAAGGAAATTACAGTAATTGATGAACACTTCAATTTATTGTATGAGGAATTGATTCATAATCAAGAGATTGCCACCTATAAGGATTCTGACACACTCACTTTTGAAAACACACCTAAAGTCTTAAAGGAAATAGGAATTCAATGTGCTTTAACCGACTTATACCCTATTTTAAAAGTTTTATCCAGTAGAGAGATTCACTCAATAAGAGATTTGCTTAAAATCGCAAGTCTTCGTCGGCTTGATACCATCCGGAATACTTACGTTTCTAAGATGGGCCATGCTCCAGATACTTTAGAATTGATTTCTGCATTAGTGGTACTGAAAGGAGCAAATACAAAGGAAATTGAGATTGAACGGATTAAATCTCAAATTGACTATTATCAATCAAAAAAAATACACTAAAAATTTAAATGCAACTATCCCCCCTCTCTAGACCTCGCTAATATTGAGTTGCACCCCAAACTTATATTCCTTATAAGAATGATACAGCGGATTACTTTTTGTACTGGAGATTTGGGGTTCAACTTCAAATCACCGTAGGTCAGAGTAGGAAATGATTACTTCATTTCAATGGTAAATATATTTTAATAATGAATTTTGTTCCTTCATTGTTAGGTTGTACTTTTGAATACTATGTGTATTGTAAAATTTAAGTGCATCCATAATAAGATTCATGGATGTAAAAGTTTAGAATACAATTATTAGAATTAATTAATGAGTTCAAGATGATAACACTTAATGATAAATTTAAAGCTCTTGAAGCTGATAATGCTCCTGGTCAGGAAGTTCGGCAAGAACTAGTAGATCTTAATATCATAATGCGTGGCGAGAAACTTCATGGAGTTCCTGTGGATTTCTCTCATGGGGATGTGAATGCCTTTCCCCCAACACCTGGGTCTGATGGGGCTTGGAAAGATGGTTTCAACAAAGGAGGAAGTCAAGCATATACTGAGTATCGTGGAGCAGCCGAAATCCGAAATAAACTTGCTGATAGTCTTGGCAAGTTTACTGGTCGAAAAATTGCAGCAGATACAGAGCTAATTATAACTCCTGGAACTCAAGGCGCATTATTTTTGGCTCTTGGGGCAACAGTTGATGCTGAGACAAAAGTTGCTGTGGTTGAACCCGACTACTTTGCCAACCGCAAACTTGTTAAGTTCTTTGGCGGTGAAGTTATACCAATTGATCTAAGATACAAGGGATCTCCATCTGAAAATGGTTTAGATCTTAATCAACTTGAAAATGCATTTAAAAGCGGCACAAAGGTTTTGGTCTTTTCAACACCTAATAATCCTACAGGTCTTGTATATTCGCATGATAAAATCATTGAGATTGCGGCATTGGGAGCAAAACATGATGTTACCGTAATTGTGGATCAATTATACTCCAGAATGCTATACAAGGGGGAAGTCTATACTCATCTTCGCTCCTGTGATGTCCAGCCAAAAAATCTTATTAATATAATGGGTCCATCAAAGACTGAGTCCCTAAGTGGATTCCGTCTTGGAGTTGCATTTGGAACACCCAAATTAATTGAAAGAATGGAACGCCTTCAAGCTATCGTTTCTCTTCGTGCTGCTGGATACAATCAGGCAGCTCTTAACACTTGGTTTAAGGAACCACCAGGTTGGTTGGAAAAGCGCATTATAGAACACGAAGCTATACGAGATGAACTATTGAGAGTTTTTAGAGATGCAAATCTGCATACAGCAACTCCTCAGGCTGGTAGCTATATTTTCCCACAACTTCCACCTCTAAGGGTCGATTTGTTTACTTTTATACGCTTGCTTCGTTATCAGGCAAATGTGATAGTTACACCTGGATCAGAATTTGATCCTAATTGCAATGATAGTATCCGATTAAACTTTTCACAGGACCATAATGCAGCCGTTGCTGCATCAGAAAGAATTGTAAAAATGGTAGAAATTTATAGAATATGAACAGAAATTTAGAACAACCAATCCCACAAGGAAAATACTTGCCAGCTGTTCGTAATAATGACTTGATTTATACTTCAGGGATGACCCCTCGCAAAGCAGGGAAACTTATTTATACAGGGAAAATCAGAGTTACAAATCCAATAGATTCTCACAAAGATGCTGTGCGTTTAGCAACCTTAAATGCTTTAACTGCAGCACAAGCTTGTTTGAACGAAGGCGAGTGTATATCCGTAATACTTCAACTAAGTGTTTTTCTGAATGCTGAGGATGAGTTTGTAGAACATTCTAAAATTGCAGATTATGCATCCGCTGTATTAATGGAAAAATTAGATATTAATTGCATCGGAAGTCGTGCTGCTATTGGTGTAGCTTCATTGCCTTCAAATGCACCAGTTGAAATAACACTAATTGCGAAAGTGGTATAGTGTATTTTAGATAAAACATATACACAATTCATCTTATGAATGGAAAATACTATAAAACCAAAGAATCTGTAGAAGAGTATATCGAATTAGCAAAAGATGTTAATGGAAGTCAATTGATTGCAAAACTCCGACAGTTTTTGTCTGATAATTCAGATTTACTTGAAATAGGTTCAGGCCCTGGCAGCGATTGGAATATATTAAATAAATATTATAATGTTACTGGATCGGATAATTCAAAGGAGTTCTTGGAACATTTGATTTCCAATAATCCTAAAGGAGTCTTTTGTGAGTTGGATGCTATTAATATAGAAACCGAAAAGAAGTTCGATGGGATTTATTCAAACAAAGTTCTCCACCATCTGAAAGACAATGAACTAATTAATTCCATTAATCGTCAATTTGAAATACTAAAACCTGGTGGTATTATTTGTCATTCATTTTGGAAAGGAAATGGTTCAGAAATTTTTAAAGGCCTATTTGTGAATTATCACGATAAGAAAAACCTGAGAGATCTTTTTAGTCAGTATTTTGAGATTCTATTAATAACAAGTTATATAGAGTTTGAGGAGGATGACTCAATTTTATTAATTGGAAAGAAAAAATAACAACTGCTTTTTCAGAACTTGTTATAACTAACCACTAGTTGGGGGTTGAACCGCCAAACTTCTCTTCCTTATTAGATAATATATAGGTTTACTGCTTGTAGTTGAGATTTGGGGTTCAACCCCAAATCAGCGTGGTTCAACCCCAATCAGCGCCGTATATAAAAACAAAAGTTTAATGATAAAAATAATTCATAAGTTTGTACTAGAACAACTATTATCTAATTAAACTAATATGATCGAGAAGATTACTCACACAGAAGACGATAAAAAAATTCAGAAAACCATCAATACCGTTCTAAGAGTTGGTTTTATAGGATTATTATTCGGAGTCAGTTATATGATATTAAGGCCTTTTATGGGACCATTACTGTGGGGAGTAATAATTGCAGTTGCTATGTTTCCCATACACAAAAAGCTATCTGCTATCTTGGGAAACCGATCAAAACTATCTGCTTTTTTACTTGTATTCATTGGCTTGGCAATAATAATAGTACCATCAATTTTTTTTACAAGCTCTACCGTTGAGAGCTTAAAATCTGTTTCACAACAATTGGAAGACGGAAGTTTAAGTGTACCCCCTCCTGATGAGTCAGTAGCAGAATGGCCAATTATTGGGGGTTCTATTTATGATATTTGGGTTCTAGCATCAAAAGGTATTACGGATCTAATAGTAAAGTTCGAGCCTCAGCTTAAGGAATATGCTCCTTCAGTACTTTCAGCGGCAACAGGAATTATAGTGACCATTGTGGTATTTATTATTTCCATAATAATTGGTGGAATTCTATTAGTTAATGCAAAGTCTGCTGAAAAAACAGCAATTTCAGTATTTAAAACTCTTGCTGGTTCTGAAGGTGAACACTTTGCTAAACTGGCAGGATCAACAATAAGGTCTGTGGTACAGGGAGTCCTTGGAACTGCCGTTATTCAGGCAATCGCCATAGGAATCGGTTTATTTCTAATAGGATTTCCAGCAGCTGGGATTGTAACATTTATTGTGCTTTTTGTTGCTATTATTCAGCTTCCGCTAATAATAATCTTACTGCCGATTATCATTTATGTTTTTACATATGCAGGTACAACAGCTGCTGTTATTTTCACAATCTGGGCCATAATCTGGTCAATGTCTGATAATATTATTAAGCCTTTTTTAATGGGAAGAGGTAGCGACATACCAATGCTGGTAATTCTACTGGGTGTTATTGGAGGTATGATTATGGGTGGTATTATTGGATTATTTATTGGTGCGGTTGTTCTTACATTTGCCTATAAAGTGTTTCTAACACTGATAAGTGAAAACAAAATAGATGAATAAATACGGGTAATTCCTTCTCAAATCTTGTCAAGAAACATAAAGTAAGACCAATGTCTGTTTTCAACTAAACTGAATGATATTGGTCTTAAGCTTTAAAATTGTACACAGTTCCCACAAGAAGCCTTACACCTTCTTTATAAATCTCTTCACTTGGTCCAATACAATCTTCACAAAATGGTGTGAATTTTATACTATTGAATAATTATTTTCTTTATCTGATTTATTGTTTGACCGCTGAATCTTAAATAATACAAGCCTGGAGATAGGTGTGTCAAGTTTATTTGAGATCTGCGATTTGATTTATCCATGATTTCATTATGCACTAATTGCCCTTGTCCATTCAAGATCTTTAATGTAAGGTCTTCATCTTGCTGATATATACTGACTTCAAAGATACCTGTATTAGGATTTGGATGAATTTCTATGGAAAGTTCATCCTTATTATCATTATTCCCTACTGTTCCATCAATGCTGATATTATCAACAAATAATGGGTTACCATAGAAACTATATGACTCGAACATAACCAAAACCGTTGATGAACCAAGCCATTCACTTAAATCCACAGTAGTGCAAACCGGACCGTATCCATTAGAACACCAGTCGTCAGCAGTTTCCGGCCACCATGGATCCTGAGTTATGGGATGTGTTGCAAAATTTCCACTTCCATCATCTCCTCCATTAAATACTCTAGTCCAATTTTCGCCACAATCACCCGATATATATACAATTAACGAGTCGGTTATAGGTTCGTGATACTTTGCATATGCATGCTCAAAACTTAATTGAGCATTTGTCATCCATTGTAAAGAAATGGGTGGACTTACCAGTTGATCACGTTTTCCTACTGCAGTATATTCCCTGAAGTTTAGTACAGCAGCATATTGACTGTTATTGCCCCCAACTTCTGCTATATCCCATGTAATACCTCCATCTTCGTTAATGACTTTCCATCCACCTGATCTTAATAATCCATTCTCAAAATCATTTGTAATGGGTGCGCTAAGAGCACCTACAAGCATATAATCATCCACTGATAGTAAATTACTACCTAGCCCATTTGAAGCAGTTAATTGAACCCTATAATAACCATTTTCCTGGAACTCAACAATGGGATCCTTGGAATTGGATGTGGTTCCATCTACAAAATTAACAGTATTTGGTTCGAATTCCCATTCCCAGGTATCAGGTATTCCTGAGCTTTTGTCTTTAAATTGTATTTTATCATTTTTACAGGCAATTTGGACATCTGATATAAAATAGGCTTCTGGTACTGATTCAAACTCTACTCTAAATGTCATTGAATCTCCCACAGTAGAAATATCAGTTATAAATAAACCTCCGGCAGAACCATTTTGCAAGAAAGATGAAGGATTAGTTTCGTCGTTAATATCAGTTCGTCCATGATCAGCTGCAAAATTTGCAGTAACAATTGATCCATTGTTACTAGGTGTTCCATTGGGGCGATATATATAAACTTCATCCGGAGGACCAGATGCATTACCGTTACCGGCACCAGGATCAATTCGGTAAATAAGCATTCCACTTCCTGGTAAACTTCCTTCAAAAACGCCCTCTTTTACACGATATTCAACCATAAAATACTGAGAATTAGAATTAGGAGAGGCTATTTTATAACAATTTTTTTCAGTACTTGATAATGGGTAAAGAGTGTAAGTACCTGATTCCGTGATTTCAGGAATAGAATCGATAAAATCACAATACTTGTATTTCATAAAAGCCAACATGGATTGTGGAGGATTCGAATTAGACTCCATAACATCCCATGGTCCGGCAGGGGAAATTCCATTTCCGGTATAGTGATAAAGATCGGGCATGGATAATGTGTGCCCCATTTCATGACATAAAACACCCACTGCATTTTCAGCAAGATGAGTTTCTAGTTGAAAATTGTAAGTCCAAACTTGCTTTCCATTGATATATACATCTTCACTCCATAGCGACCATTTATGGGGCCATAGCAAGGTAGACCATGCTGTTGGGCCTCCTCTTACAATAAAACAAATATTATCAACTAAGTTGTCATTGTCGTAATCGAGATCTAAACCTGCAGGGATTTGCCCACTGGCCACAACAAATTCAATTGTTCGCCTAAGCAATGCATGTTCTCTTTCTGCTCGTTCACTATCAAGGTAACCATCTGGATTTGTTGAAGCATTATAAGGCATATAATAACTTCTATCATAAATATCCTGATAAGAAACAATAATATTTGTTGTTGATTTAGGATAAAGATAAGTTACAATGTCCAATTCCCCATAAGAAGTGTATTTAAAATAGTTGTACTGTGAACTTGCACCTGTTGTGGAATCATTAAAGCGGTTATAATTTAGCATTGTATCCGATGTGAATTCATTCTGATCAGCAAAACTGATGAACATACACAGGTTGTTAATCACACCACTCCCACTTCTACCTTTTACATAATCTGCAGGAACAGGCTTTGGAGGAGTTTCTTTTAAAATTCTATTACGAATTTCCTTCATTTGCTCTCCACTAATATTTTCTCCAGCTTTCAAATTGGTTAAACTAGGGTTGGTAATACCAACCTTGTATATTGATGGAACAAGAGTCCCATTATCCAATTGAGCATAATAGTAATATCCATCAACCTGACTCTGTATAATAGTATAATTATCTTCATCATGAAGCCAATTATAATATTCATCACCTGTGGCAAAACATTCAATTTCAGTACCATCTGGCTGGTTTACAGTCATTGGAAAATTTCTAA